>NZ_JAAHGN010000570.1:0-4789 GCF_010672485.1 Moorena sp. SIO2C4
AATATTTTAGCTTGAAAACTAGACGACGACAATTAGGTTGTCATAATCCCAATCTTTACTATTGTTGTTAGCGTGGACTAACCCCCACCTGGACGAGGTGGGGGAATGCGTCTCACGACTTGTTCAATTTTTTGGGAACTTTTTGCCCACAACTAAAACAATCTTGACTGGTGTTCCGGGGATTTACTGCTTTTACTATTAACCCAGCATTCTCGGCTTTGGTTGATAGGATAGACAAAAACTGCCCCCATCCAGCGTCTAATACAGGCTTAGCCAGTCTAGTTCTAGCCAATCCTTTAATGTTTAACTTTTCATGGGCAACTAGGTCGTGGCTAGCTAACAACACTTTTGCTGTTTTAAAGTGAAAATCTTTCCTAGTCTCAGCTACTTGTTTGTGAGCCTTCCCTAATCGGGCGACTGCTTTCTTCCTGTTATTACTACCTTTCTTTGCACGACTAACTTCTTTTTGAATTTTTCTTAGTCGTTTTTGAGCTTTTCGGTAGTACTGAGGTATTGGCACCTCTGAACCGTCAGACTTTACCAAGAAAGACTTCAATCCCATGTCTATCCCAATAGGATTGGTGACAGCTTCCACCGGCAAAACGTCTGGCACAGTATCATCTTGGATCGAGAGCGTGACGTAATAACCATCAGCTTTTCGGGTTATTGTCGCTGTTTTTATCTTGAAGCCTTCAGGGATAGGACGATGATACACCATCTTGACTTTTCCGAATTTAGGAAGAGTCAATATATTCCCCTTTATAGGATTCTTTGACAAAGATGGAAAAGTTAAGGATTTATATCTCCCCTGACTCTTGAATCTAGGTCTTCCGCTTTTTCTGCCATTACTGTCCCCCTTCAAGAATCGCTTAAAAGCAAGGTCTACTCTTTTCACGCAATCTTGTAGAACTTGAGACTGAATGACTTTATACCAAGGTCTCTCTTTTTTGAGTTGAGGTAAAGTTCTTTTCTGCGAAAAATAATCAGGATTGTCTCTTAGATCTGGTAAATGACAGACAAGAGGGCAGGAGTTAATAGAGCAGCGGTTTTGTTCATACCAGTTGAACCTGTCAGCAAGTAAATAGTTATATTGATGACGAAGCATATCTAACCATCTTTCTATCTCAGCTTCTTGTGATTTAGTTAATCTTATTCGGTATTGGTACGCTGCTCTCATTGTTGCCATCCTCTTGTTTTCGACCTATTATCATAGTAACAGTCGTATTTACAAATGTCAATGCATAATGAAAGATAAAAATTTGATGATTAGGTTGACTAGCTTTGAGAAGAAGCAACTTAAGCAGGAAGCTGAACGGAGGGGGATGACCTGTTCCGAGCTATTGAGAAGCCTTATAGCTCGTTTTCCTGAACCAAAATAGTCTTAATTGGCAATTACGTTTCACTCCATTGCCCCGCTGTCATCCCGACACTGACCTTTCAGGTACAGTGCGGGGCTTCTCGCGAATTAGCTAATGACTATCGACTAAGGATTTCAGCCTCCTGTATCCTTGACACTCCCCGTCCTAGAAGGACGCGGATTCTTTCTTCACAGGGATTCCTACGAACTTGCCCTCAGAAAGCATACACCGTCTGCCCAGCGGCGTTTGAGGAGAGATTTTTAAATTCTCTAATCATAGCTTCCACATTTGTACAAGATTTAGGATTTTTGCTACCAGGGTTCCGGATCAGAAGCTGTCCGCTAGACCTACTACGCTTTTTCTATATGCGCTTTACCCCTACCATCAATTATAGCTTAAAGCAGTCCTAAAAGGACGGGGCGCGATTACCCAAATTTTTTTGGTAAGTTGTCAGATACCTTTAAATCGACAAAAATTCCACATCCTTAGTCATATTCAACGTATCCACAATCTTTTCCCCAGTATGATAAGCCGCTAGCAGAACTTCGCTAGTTTTGCCCCATGCGATCGCACCATTAGCATCTAGAGCGATAGCGGCAAAATCTCGCTGATTCTTCCGAGCTTCCTTAAATGAACGCTCCATTGCATTCACCAGGGATGAACCATCAGTGACTCGCACCACAATCCGTGCTGCTAGACACTCTTCCATAATGTCTTCCCCGATACCGGTGCAGCTCACTGCTGCATCAGCAGTAGCGTAATTTCCTGCTGGCATCGCCGAGTCGCTGACGCGACCAATCCGTTCAAAACCCTTACCACCAGTAGAGGTCCCTGCTGCCAGATGACCCCGGCCATCTAGTACAACCACACCAATGGTTCCCCGTCGAGCTTCAGAGCTCGTCACCAATTCGTCCTCAGCAATAACTCCCGCCATCTTATGGCTAAAATTGGCCTGCCTTTCTTGGAGCCACTCTTGTAAGCGCAGCTTCGTCATAGGATTGTAAACCGGGAGTTGAAGGTCTCGTAACAATTCTGCAGCTCCATAGTCCGACAGCACGCGGTCATCGGAGCCTTGCAACGCTTCTGCCAGCTCAATCGGATGCTGCACTCGCGACACATTAATCACACCGCTGAAGCGTTGAGATTGACCTTCCATCAGGGACGCACTCATCCGGATTTGCCCATCTGATTGCAACACTGAACCGGTTCCAGCATTAAAGCGGGGGTCATCTTCTAACAGTTGGCAACCTCGGACAACAGCATCAGTCGCACTAGTACCGTTCACTAACAAGGCATAAATCTCCTCAATAATTGAGTGGAGGGACTTGCGAATCGCATCAGCCCCTCCTTTGCCTTTTATAGAACTACCAGCACCACCGTGGATAATGACTTTGGGACACACCGTCTTCACAAACATACACAATACTGAAGAAAATATTAAGGATTAAAACATTTAGTGTGAATTATGAGACTCTGATGTGTCAAGTGTGAAAATATACAAAACCCGAAAAACTGACTAAGAAAATTTCTCGATCCAGCCCTGGTTATCCTTGATACCTCATCTCTGCTTCACGCCAGATTTCCGTCTGCGACAGCGCTCTGAGCAATATTTGACTTCCTCCCAACAATCTTGCCATTTTTTGCGCCATGTAAACGAACGTTGACAAACAGGGCAAATTTTTGTTGGCAGGTTCGATTTCAATTGCTGGCGTGTCATATTAGTTTTATTATAGATTATAAATACCTATAATTGTAACAATTTATTAACTTATATCAAGTTTAATTAAAACAATTTACAAAAGTTAATTGTTAATTGTTAGTTAATTGTTAATTGTTAATCGTTAATTGGTAAGCATTCAGCTATCAGCTAATGCGCTACTTGAGGTGCTACTTGAGGTGCTATCAGCTTAAGTATTCAGCTATCAGCTATCAGCTATCAGTTATCAGCTATCAGTTATCAGCTATAGCGGTTTTTAAGCTAGTAAGGTACAAGTTTTTGGCTTTTAGGGAGCAGGGACTGAGGCCGTAGGCCACGCTTCGCGAACGGAGCAGGGAGCAGTAAAGTCGGAAGAGGAAAGAGGTAAAAAGTTTTGTGTACCTCATTAGGCTAAAAACCGCTATATAAGTTATCAGTTATCAGCTATCAGTTATTAGCTTTCAGTAGACTTCGCGGCAGTTGTCGGGAACAGCGGATCACCGGAACAGGGAACAGTGGACAAGAATTGACGCAAAGCGATGCAGAGGTGCGACCCGTGGCGAATTTAATTACGGGTCAAACGCACCATTACGGTCTTGGGGAGGCAGTGCGGTCTTGGGGGTTCCCCCCATGAGCAACTGCCGTGGTTTCCCCCACTCGCGCTTTGCATCAAGAACACTATTAGAAAAATACTTTTGCAAGAGGTCTAGTCAACAGCTGACGGCTGAAGGCTAATAACTGATAGCTGACCCCTGACCGCTGACCGCTGAAGGCTGACCGCTGACCGCTGACCGCTGACCGCTGACCGCTGACCGCTGACCGCTGACCGCTGACGGCACCTCAAGTAGCGTGAGCCTTAGGCTCACGGCTGAATGCTTACCTATCAGCTAAAGGCTTGTGGCCACGCTACGGGAAAAGTTTATGCCCATAGCGTGGCCAACGGCCAACGGCTGACCGCTGACCGCTGACCGCTGAATGCTTACGTTAATTGTTAATTGTTAATTGACCACTTTTGAGTTTTGATTGTCTATAGCAATTCTAAATAGGTTGTGAAATTTCACGGGGGCAGGATACCCGTACTCACAAGGATTTTGGGTTTCTGAATGTTCACAACTCGTTTATAAAACCTATTTTTCATACTTATCAAGTACTTTGTCCTAGGTTTTAGGCAATAGGTAGTAGGCAATAGGGAGTAGGCATAAGCCAATTGACTGTACATCATTACTAGGAGAAATGCTATAGTAAGGGGAAAAAGAACCCCTATTATCAAGTCAGGTTGAATACCCATAATTAGAGGGAGGGTGGGGAGGGTGGGAAGTCTGGTGAGATAGGGAGATGGGGAGATGGGGAGATGGGGAGATGGGGAGATGGGGGAGATTTTTATTAAGGGTAACTATCCCGACATGATCTATGACCTTTCCCAACTAAATCGATAACTAGATAACAATTAATCAAACTAACAATTAATCACGCTAACAACTAATCAAATAAGCTATGCAACCTATTCGACAAGGGGACGTTATTTTACTTCCTGTAGAGCAAATCAATGGACAACAGTTACCTCACCTAACCCTAGCAGAAGGGGAGGTAACTGGACATTCTCATCGCATCAGTGATGGTGTTGCTCAGTTATACGAAAAAAATGGCATCCTTTATCTACAAGTTGTTTCAGAAACAGCAACCTTAACTCACGAAGAGCATAAGGCCATAGAGCTTCCCTATGGTAGCTGGATGA
>NZ_JAAHGN010000571.1:0-4771 GCF_010672485.1 Moorena sp. SIO2C4
AGACATCAAAAAATGTTTTGACCGCATATCCCACAGCACAATAATGGCTAATCTAATAGCACCCAAGTGTATAAAACAAGGAGTGTTCATATGCCTAAAAGCAGGGGTAAACCCAGAGTTCCCGGAGCAAGGAACTCCACAAGGGGGAGTGGTCAGTCCACTGCTCGCAAACGTCGCCCTAAACGGCATAGAGGAGATTCACCCTTCGATTCGGTACGCCGATGACATGGTAATCTTCCTAAAACCGAAAGACGACGCAGAAAAAGTGTTACAAAACGTGGCCACATTCCTCGCTGAACGCGGCATGGAAATCAGCCAAGAAAAGACCAAGATTACTCACTCGACAAACGGCTTTGACTTCCTGGGCTGGAATTTCCGGGTCCAGAAAAATGGTAAGTTCAGAAGTATGCCCTCAGCGGACAACCTAAGAGCTATCAAGAAGAAAATCAAAGCCGTGGCCAACAGCTCGAATTATGGCGCTAAAGTAAAGGCAAAGAAATTAGAACCAATCGTAAGAGGTTGGAGAAACTACCACCGAAACTGCAAGATGGACGGCTCCAGGAACTCATTGTGGTTCACCGCAAAGAGAACACACGATAAATTCCTAAGGGAAAAGAAAATCAGCAAAGGACAAGCCAAAAAATTAATAACTAAGGCATTTCCTAAAGTGAAGTGGAAGGAAAATAAGCAGATCAAAGTCAGGGGCACCAAGTCCCCCTACGACGGAGACCTGGTATATTGGAGCGAAAGAAACTCTAAGCTCTACGATAATGCTACCGCCAGAGCCTTGAAAAAGCAAAACCATTGCTGTGGACAATGCGGACATAAGTTACTAGGCAACGAATCTGTACATCTCCATCACATTGATGGAAACCACGACAATTGGAAGCCAAAGAACTTAATGGCAATTCACCAGAGTTGCCACCAATATATACACAGTAGCCAGAAAGATACTTAGGAGCCGTATGCGGTGAAAGTCGCACGTACGGATTTGAAGGAGAGGTGCTCCCCTTAATAGGGGACATCGACTCTACCAATAGACTAGGCAGGACACACCTCAAAATAAGTAGGCAACGTGAAGAACATGCCAAGAGACTGGTTAGAAGTTACCGTAAGATAGTGGAGCCTTATTACAAAAGATTTAACCCTTTTATGCAAAGCCGAACACCCATAAAGGCTCCACTATCTAAGGTTTCGTCTCCGGCAAGTTGCGTAATCAGGTCTAACGACCTGGTCGCTTACGAAAATTTGAGGGTTAAAAACTTAGTTAAAAATCACTGTCTCGCCAAGTCTATTAATGATGCAGGTTGGTACCAGTTTAGGGAATGGTTGGAGTATTTTGGTCAAAAGTTTGGTCGGATAACTGTCGCAGTTAATCCTGCTTATACAAGCCAGAATTGTTCCAATTGTGGTGAGGTGGTCAAGAAGTCATTATCAACTCGAACCCATGTCTGTAAGTGTGGGTGTCGGCTAGATCGCGACCACAATGCCGCCAAAAACATCCTAACTAGAGCCTTGAGTACCGTGGGGCACACGGGAACTTTAATTAACGCTTGGGGAGAATGTGCGGCTCGTTCCAACTAGGAGCCTTTAGAAAATAAAGGGGTAAGAGTTGGGGAGATTCACAAGGGTGGACACCCTGATAAATCTCTAACTGTTCTTTGGATGTGGGTGAAGACCCCACCCCTGAGGAGACAGGTGACTACCTATCTGGCCACACCGAGGAAGGCGGCAACCTACCAGAGTGACGCTGGCAACAGGGCGCAATCAGAGGGGAGGCAGATTACCCACACTGGCGCTAATGGAGAGACGACACGGATAAACAGATTCTAGAAAAGGGTCTAACTGAGGAGCCACAATCTGACCAAAATATGTGGACTCAATCCATTTATTCTCACAGCATGTATTCTCAATAGCTGTAACTCCGAGAAATGGGTAGGCCAAGTGAATCATCCTAAATCGTCAAAACAATCCTTAGAACGGAACGAGTAAAAACGGTGACCATGAGGTCTGAGGAAAAGGTCGAAACCTCGGTAAGTCATGCCAGACTTAATCCCTCTCACCGGGTAAGATGCGACCGGAAACTGGTCGCGGGTATTCAGAATATATGCAGCCAATGAAGAGTATGGTTAGACACATGAGAAAATCTTATAGTGAATCATGGAGAAGTCAAAAATGGAAAAAACTCCGTCAAGACTTATTCCGCCTACAGAAGCGCGTATATAAAGCAGTTCAAGCTGGTGACCTAAAGAAAGCCAGGTCTCTACAAAAACTGATTCTGAGGTCTCGTGCGGCACAGTTATTGGCCATCCGTCAAGTAACACAACTAAATCAGGGTAAGAAAACTGCCGGGATTGATGGGAAGACAGCCCTCACTCCTAAGGAACGGTTTGAACTTCTTGATAGGCTGAACCACTGCGCCCATGTCTGGAAGCACAGCGGACTACGTGAAGTACCCATTAAGAAGAAAAACGGGAAGACCAGAATACTCAAGGTACCCACAATTGCCGACAGAGCATGGCAATGCCTAGCTAAATTCGCACTCGAACCCGCCCACGAAGCTACCTTTCACGCCCGGAGTTACGGGTTTAGGACTGGAAGAAGTGCTCAGGATGCACAGAAATATGTGTTTCAAAACCTGAACTCTAGAGTAAAAGGACGGGAAAAGAGAGTAATAGAGCTAGATATCAAAAAATGCTTTGACCGCATATCCCACCGTTCAATAATGACAAGATTAATAGCCCCGGAGAGTTTAAAGACTGGGATATTCCGTTGCCTCAAGGCAGGAGTTGACCTGGAATTCCCCGAACAAGGCACACCACAAGGAGGAGTAGTATCACCCCTCCTTGCAAACATAGCACTTGACGGAATAGAAGATATCCACCCATCAGTTAGATATGCTGATGATATGATAATCTTCCTAAAACCAAAAGACAATGCCGAAAGAGTCCTAACCAAAATAAAGGAATTCCTCGCAAAAAGAGGAATGGAAATCAGCGAAGAGAAGACCAGAATTACTTACTCGACAAACGGATTTGACTTCCTAGGCTGGAACTTTAGAGTCCAGAAAAATGGAAAAATAAGAAGTATTCCCTCAGAGGACAACTTCAGAGACTTCCGCAAGAAAGTAAAAACCGTGGTCAACAGCTCGAATTATGGAGCAGAAGTTAAGGTAACAAAGCTCGCCCCAATCGTACGCGGTTGGAGGAACTACCACAAGAATTGTGACATGAGCGGAACAAGGGAATCACTATGGTTCCAAAACGAAGACGCCAGAATACGATTCATCAAAGAAAAGAAGGTCAATAAACACGAAGCCGTAAAGCTAGTTAAAAAAGCCTTCCCAAAGGTTCCTTACGAGCAATTCGGTCACGTTATGGTCACTGGAACCAAGTCACCATATGACGGAGATACAGTGTACTGGAGTAAGCGAAATAGCAAGCTCTACGACAACACGACCTCTAAAACCTTAAACAAACAAAACCATACGTGTGGATACTGTGGACTAAAGTTATTACCGGGTGAAGACGTCCAACTTCACCATGTAGACGGAAACCATGACAACTGGAAACCAAATAATCTAGCTGCGGTACATCGAAGTTGTCACCAATTAATTCACATGGGCAGACCGAAAGGTCAGAATACCTAGGAGCCGAGTGAAGCGAAAGTTTCACGCTCGGTATGACAGGAGAGGTGCTCCGGGTAATGCCGGACATCGACTCTAATTGGCCTCTACTCTTCCTGATTCCGGTCTGGTTGAGCAAGTCAGCTCGTTGAACCAAGAATCCCCTAGCTTCTAGCTATGGGGAGTGTCAAAAATGCTGAACAGGAAAATAATTTTGTGGAGCCTAAAGTTGCCAGTGAAATAGTTAACACTGACCAGTGAATAAATATGGGTTAACAGATCAAAAGTGGTTCTCCCTTCGCATTCGGTTTAGGGTAGGTTTGTAGGTTTAAGAATGAAAAAAAGCTTGAGGCTAGCTGCGGTTTTTTATATACTCACGTGTTGTGTGGCTTCTGGTTTAGTATCTCAAGCTACTGTTGAGTCAGAATCTGGTCAACTAGGCCATAAACGATTAATTACTAGCAAATTAATTACTAGCACTATATCCGAATCATTAAAGGATAGGGCTGAGTCACTGATGATAGCCCAATTTCCCCTACCAGAAATTAGTGACCCAGCAGATAAAAAGCGTTTCGAGCAGGTGATGGAGTATGCGATCGCAAACCACTTGTCTGAGCGGACGCTCCCAGAGATCATGCAAGCGATCGCACAGCAATTTTTGGGCGCAAGCTATAAAGCTCACTTATTAGACCAAGCCAGTCAAGAAACTTTAGTTATCACCCTCAATGAATTTGACTGCGTCCTTTTTGTGGAAACCATTCTAGCCCTAGCGCGAGGGATAACCGTAAAGGATTATTCTCAGCAGACCTTTGTCAATCACCTTCGTGACCAGCGTTATGGGGATGGTAATCTAAATGGCTATTGCAGCCGATTACACTATTTCTCTCAATGGATTGATGACAATCAGAGAAGGGGCACAGTTAAAAACATAGCGCTAGATTTAGGAGGAGTATCCCGCCAGAAAACCCTCAACTACATGAGTAAACACAGGGGTAAGTACCCATCTTTAGTAAGTGATGAGTCAAATTACCAGTGTATAGTAGCCATGGAAGCTAATCTGAAGCAGACAACTGTTAATTTCATTCCCCATGATCAGATTAGGAAAGCCTACAATCAACTGCAACCAGGGGATATTATTGGCATTGA
>NZ_JAAHGN010000572.1:0-4766 GCF_010672485.1 Moorena sp. SIO2C4
GATCTATGACCTACGCCAGGTCATGGAACCAGAAGATATTGTGATCTCTGATGTAGGAGCTCACAAGATGTGGATGGCTCGTCAGTACCATTGTGATTGTCCCAATACCTGTATCATTTCTAATGGTTTCGCAGCCATGGGGATTGCTTTGCCAGGAGCAGTAGCGGCTAAGCTGGTTTACCCAGATCGGAATATCGTGGCAGTGACTGGTGATGGGGGCTTTATGATGAATTGCCAGGAACTTGAAACAGCACTAAGAGTAGGGACTGCCTTTGTGACACTGATTTTCAATGATGGTGGCTATGGCTTGATTGATTGGAAGCAACAAAATCACTTTGGTGAGTCGGCTTTTGTGAATTTTGGCAATCCAGATTTTGTCAAATTTGCTGAAAGTATGGGACTAAAAGGCTATCGTGTCAATTCAGTGGATGAGTTGATTCCTACCCTACAAGAAGCATTAGCTCAAGATGTGCCTACGGTGATTGATTGTCCGGTGGACTATGGCGAAAACCTACGCTTTAGCCAAAAGACTGGTGGTTTAACTTGCAAGATTTAAGGTTATTTGGGTTTAAGGTTGTTGAAGGTTGTTCGCGTAGCGTGGCCTTTTGGCCAAGGTTGTTCGCGTAGCGTGGCCTTTTGGCCAAGGTTGTTGAAGGTTGAAGGTTTAAGGTTGTTGAAGGTTGAAGGTTTAAGGTTGTTGAAGGTTGAAGGTTGAAGGTTGAAGGTTGGAGGTTGTTGAAGGTTGGAGGTTGTTGAAGGTTGAAGGTTGAAGGTTGAAGGTTGTTGAAGGTTGCAGGTTGCTGAAGGTTGTTGAAGGTTGTTGAAGGTTGCAGGTTGGAGGTTGCAGGTTGAAGGTTGCAGGTTGCTGAAGGTTGTTGAAGGTTGTTGAAGGTTGCAGGTTGGAGGTTGCAGGTTGAAGGTTGCAGGTTGTTGAAGGTTGCAGGTTGGAGGTTGCAGGTTGAAGGTTGCAGGTTGAAGGTTGAAGGTTGCAGGTTGCAGGTTGCAGGTTGCAGGTTGCAGGTTCTAATCTTCAAGTTGTTAACCCTCTGTTCCCTGTTCCCTGTTCCCTCAACAGTAAATAACTTTCAACCTACCCTACAAGGGATGCCCAGGGCAAACAACCGGTTAACTTTCAACCGGTTAACCTTCAACAGTGAAGAACCTTCAACAGTGAAGAACCTTCAACCGGTTAACTTTCAACTTGTTAACTTTCAACTTGTTAACTTTCAACCTGTTAACCTTCAACTTGTTAACCTACCCTACGGGAACGCCTTTGGCGAACAACCGGTTAACCTTCAACCGGTTAACCTTCAAAAAACCTTTGCGCCACAATGGCGAGACAGCAGGAATTTATATAGTTATCTTAAATTAAATACAACTAGGTTGGTTTCAACAACCAATCATTACATCAATAAATTTGGCACTAGAGAGTTAATCCAGTAAGAATAGGTGAAGGATTTTACTCTGGATTGGCAAAGTCTACTTTACCCTTCACCAAACCTCTAGGGTTTAGGAACAAAACTCTTCCTAACTGGGAAGGAAAACTGCTTTACTGGCTGCGGAACGAATAACTAAACTTTGGGCGATATATATATGATTGCCCTGATGTTTAATGCCTACCCATAATCGTCATTACTGGATCGATTCTCTAGAGCTAATTTCACCCAAATTAAACCTTTTGAAAAGGGAGAGTACTCAATATGGATGAGATGGAAATTTATAATCAGCGTCCTGCTGGTTCGGCTCTGTTTTAAACTTCGGAAAGCTTCATCGATTCTATCAAAGATTTGGACTTCATGACAGATGTGTCGGAAGATCAGCTCAACAAGATTGAAGGAGGTGACGACAGTAGCGGACGCCGCCGCAAACGCCGCCCCGCTAACATCAAAGACTTTAATGACTTTTTCGGCAATGGCCAGCCTATTATCATTAGTAATGACGTGAACTTGGAAGGGATCGCGATCCCTAAGAAGGGTGGTACTGCAGTCGTTAACCAAAACGTTAACATTTTCAACAAATTTATCTTCATAATTCCAGGATTCTTTCAGAAGCGTGGTGGTAGCTCTAGTTAATACCAATTCACGCTTTTACTTGCTACCAATACATCCTGATTAGGGAATGAGTAATGGATAATTTCTTTAACATTGCCCATTCGCTTCTTCCCAATTCCCATCTCATATGACTAGCGTTATCCTGGGTTAATTTATCAACCATTAGTTGCAATCCGTAGTTTTTAATGACTTTTTTGTTAAGCTCTAAAAACATTTTTCAGTATCTAATCGAAGAGGGTATTTGTGAGCAAAATCAGCAATCTCTGCTCCAGATTGAAGCAAAATCCGGCAAAAACTTTAATTTGCTCGTGAGTTTCACAGAGGATCGCTATTTTCTGATTAAGCAAGAGCGTCACGATCATGAAGGGAAAACTAATGGTGATTTTTGGTACGAATGGCTTTTTTATGAGTTTTTACAAGAGTTTCCAGATCTAAGCTCTATTCGCCCACTAATTTCCGAGGCGATTCATTTTGATTCAAATCGCTCAATTCTGGTTTTTAACTATCTTAATGACTATTGTGATTTAGCGTATTTTTATAGTAAAGAGCAGGTTTTTCCGACTGATATCGCTAGCAAAATCGGAGCTATTCTAGCGACAATCCATCGCACGACTCTAGATTGTCAGGCATATAAAGACTTCTTGAACTCTAATTCTAAACAGCTACCGATTGATGAAGAGGTTGACTTTCTTGAAAGGTTAGAACGAATTGAACCAGAAGTTTTTGGTATCTATTCTGAAGATTCTCTTGAATTTTTTAGACTTTATCAGCGCTACGACAGTTTAGGGCAAGCCCTCGCAGAACTTAACCAAGTTTGGGATCCTTGCTGTCTGATCCACAATGACCTAAAACTGAAAAACATATTACTGCACCTTGAGTGGGAGCAATGCCTCTCGACAAACAAGCTAGAAACGACAAGCATGGTTAGAGTAATTGATTGGGAGAAATTCACTTGGGGTGATCCAAGCTTAGATTTAGGCACCATTATCGCTAGCTATCTACAAATTTGGCTGAGTAGCTTGGTGATCAGTACAGCAATTGATGTTGAAACTGCTTTGCGTCTAGCCACAACTCCCCTTGAGGTAATTCAACCTAGCCTTGTTACTCTAACTCAAGCTTATTTGGCTCACTTTCCAGAAATTATTGAGCGACGTCAGAATTTTTTGAGACGAGCGATGCAATTTGCTGGGTTTGTCTTGATTCGCAAAATTCATTTAAAGATCAATCACCTCAAACCCTTTGACAACACAGGTATCTGTATGCTTCAGGTTGCTAAGACCTTGTTATGCCATCCAGAGCAATCAATCTCGATTGTTTTTGGCATCACAGAATCTGAACTCACTTTTCCTAGCCGTATTCCTGCCTAAGTCTATTGGTCTTGATTATGCAATTACTGGATACTCTACGAAATCAACGACTCGATTCTTCTATACCTGGACTGCTGGATGTTTTTTCTGACATTCTTAGCAATGTTCAGATTCAATCTAATTTCTATATTACTCATCCAGAGTACAAACCCCTGGAACTTCCTGATGAAGTGGTAGCTCGTTTTCAGCAACTACCTTTAAAGATCCAGAATACCTATCTAAGCCTGCAACTACGAACGTTTCTCTACCGTATCTACTACAACGGCTCTTATCAAACTACTCTTCCAGCGGATCACAATTCAAATGCTTGGGCGCTTGAGGAGGATTTGGAGAACAATACCGTAAGGGGGCTCAACCTAGAGTTTTGCCAGCGATTGTGCGAAAGTAATCGCTCTCAAGGCTACTTTGACCCAGGCTGGTTAGTGCTAGGACAGGAAAGTGATGGTAGTCTGACTGTGGAAAAGAAGGGTCTAATTCTGCACATTAGACGTGATTTCCACTTACAACCGATTGATAGGGCTGCTACTATAGGGAGCTTAGTGGCAATCCGGATGCCCCCTAATTTAGTGCAAAACGGATTCTATGTAGCGGTTGGGAATGCTGGTCGAGTTAATCCTTGCCATTCAGATGGTGAACACCAGACAGTAAATGTCTATTTTAATCTGAGTCCTGAAGGTGCAGTTGCTGTTATGAAAGCTATCACTGAGGGATTGAACCGAGTCAAAATTCCGTTCACGTTTAAGGTGCTATACAATCCTTCTGACTACGGGCGTTATGATTCAGGGGTTCTGTGCTTTGAAAAGGGCAATTATAAAACAGTTAAACCCATCCTTAAGACTGTTTATACTCAACACAAAGCCTATTTTATGGAAGGGGTGCCTCTGTTTACGAAGCAGCTGTTACCAGGACTGGCTCTATCAGAAGAACCTGATTATAAATTTACGCCTAAAGAAGATTTTGGGATGAATCGCTGCCAAATTGTTGCTAATGCGTTACTAGAAGCTTGGCTACAAGGTCACGACTCTGCAGAAGGTCGGATGAATTTTATCCTCCACAACTTTTCTTTGCTTGGAATTGATATCAAGCGTCCTTACTTGAATGCTAACTCTAAAGATATTTATTAGAAAACCATTTCACTTTTCTGATTTGCGCGTAGCGTTATATCATCTGCTCGATCAAACGAAAATCCTGTTCTATCTCAGCCGAGAGAGACTTATTGTAGGGGTCAGTCTTGAGGGCTTTTTTGAGATAATTTCTAGCTTTATCCAGCTTGTGCTGTTTAACCAAATGTCTTGCGCAACTTTGATAAGCGATCGCTTGCCACTGACGCACTTCTGGGTCTTGGGGA
>NZ_JAAHGN010000573.1:0-4753 GCF_010672485.1 Moorena sp. SIO2C4
GCATCTTGGTGGAATGGGCATCTTGGTGGAATGGGCATCTTGGTGGAATGGGCATCTTGGTGGAATGGGCATCTTGGTGGAATGGGCATCTTGGTGGAATGGGCATCTTGGTGGAATGGGCATCTTGCCCGTTTCAATTCCCGGCAGGCAGGATGCCCACCCCACTCATATTCATTCCGCCCCTCAGCAATGCCCCTACATGGATGTAGACTTGGAATGCAGTTAAAAAAATACCAATTAAAGTAGGGTGGGCAAAGTTATCTTATCTAGAAGACTCATGTGAACCAAAATGTTTTTGCCCACCCTACAAGCTACAAGCTTGTTTTTCAAATCAGTTTAGTGCGATCGCAAAATTCCCCATCAGCCATCAGCCATCAGCGATCAGCGATCAGCGATCAGCGATCAGCCATCAGCCATCAGCCATCAGCGATCAGCGATCAGCCATCAGCGATCAGCCATCAGCGATCAGCCATCAGCGATCAGCCATCAGCGATCAGCCATCAGCCATTACCTATTACCTATTACCTATTACCTATTACCCATTACCCATTACCCATTACCCATTACCCATTACCTATCACCTATTACCCATCACCCATTACCCATTCCCCATTCCCCATTCCCCATTCCCGATTCCCGATTCCCGATTCCCGATTCCCCATTCCCCATCACCTAATGGAAAAAGATTTATTATTCACTCGCCGCCACACTGGACAATTTATTTCTGAGCGACAATTAGTAGACCTTAAAAGTGTCAATCGTGACTTGGCAACAGCGACAGGTTTAGATAATTTGGCTCAGGCAATTCTCAATCGCCTTTACACCCGTAAAGGGGAGCTTGCCGCTTTGGGACATCCTAATTATGGGTCACGGCTCCACCTGTTAGTGGGTCAACAAAATAATAATCGTCTTCGCTCCCTTGCTAATTTGTATATCCGTGAGTGTCTAGCTCAAGAACCTCGGATAGAAGAAATCAAGGCCATAGATTTTGAGCCTCCCTCTCGTCAGCAACGTTATACACTCGTAGCAACTGTAGTCCTTAAAGCTGTAGGCCAGGAAACACCCTTGACCCTGAGCTTTTCCCTACCTGGAGGGTAATGGGTAATAGGTAATAGGTAATAGGTAATAGGTAATGGGTAATAGGTAATGGGTAATGGGTAATAGGTAATAGGTAATAGGTAATAGGTAATAGGTAATAGGTAATGGGTAATGGGTAATGGGTAATGGGTGATGGGTAATGGGTAATGGGTAATGGGTAATAATGGGTGATGGGTAATGGGTAATGAGTTCATTAGCTAGAAATTACACGCAAAATTTAACTTCACTAGCTGGAGCTTAATGAGATGGTTTTTGAGAAAAAAGGCTTTGCTCAACTGTTCGAGGCCATGCAGAGTCGCACTCCTGACACCCTAACGGATTTTCAAGAAGGCAGTGTGGTGCGCACTCTATACGAGTCCTTTGCTTGGGAACTCGCCCTCCTCTACGAGCAGATGCAACGGGTATATCTGTCTGGCTTTGTGGATACTGCCGAAGGCATTGACCTTGACAAAGTAGTTGCTATTTTAGGCATTAAGCGGGGAGAACCGGATTATGCTACCGGAAAAGTTACCTTTACGCGAGATATCGGCATTGATGAAGATATTTTTATTCCCAAAGGTACACTAGTTACCACGGAAGATACCCAGGAGTCTCCCAAAAAAGCCTACGAAACCATTGAAGAAGGCAAGATTTCCAAAGACCAAACCACTGCCCAGGTGAGAGTCCAGGCTCTACGACGGGGTAAAACAGAGGAAACTGAAGCTGAAACTATTGTGGTGATGCCTCAGCCGGTAGTAGGTGTCAAGTCAGTTAATAATCAAGAAACCCTCCGATTTACCGGTAAACTACAGGAGAGTGACGAACAACTGCGCCAAAGAGCCAAGCAAACCCTGCTGGCGACCAGTGGTGGTAATACTACGTCCATCCGGAATGCTCTGTTGAGTTTACCTGGGGTGCGGGAAGTGCAAGTTAGAGAAAACTTCCACGTTGCTAAGGGCAAGGTTAAGGTTACTAAGAGTGGCTCCCTTAGTGAAGACCTTAAGGTTCCCAAAGGGACAACGATAAAACTCGAAATCTTAGGCACACAAACTAAAGACTATCACACCACTCAAGAGGTAATCCTCTCAGCAGGTGAAAATCAAGAGGTGGAAGTAGAGGTAGAGGCTGGGATTTCTGGAGCAGCTGGGGAAGCTCAGGCTAGTGCAACTTGGCAAGATTTAGAGGTTGATAGCGTAACTCTTACGGTTAGCAATGAGCAGGCTATTGCACGGCAAGACTTTGGAATCATTGAAATATTTGTTGATGGCATTGATTTTAGAGATCTTGAGAAAGTTAGTCAGCTCAAACAAGAAATTGACCGAGTTAAGGCAGCGGGAATCTACCCATTACTTAAAGCGGCGACAGCAGTGAACGTTGATGGGGTATTCCAAATTGAACTCCAACCGGGACTGAAACTGTCTCCAGAGGAACGGCTACAGTTGGAAGAAAAGGTGCAGCAGACAATTATCTCCCATCTCAAAGACCAGAAAATGGGTCAACCCTTGCTCATCTCTCAACTCACGAGTAAGATACTAGGCTGCAACGGTGTCAATGATTTAGTTGATTTTACCCTCACCACCAGTATCCGTAATTCAAAAGGCATTGAACTGGCTCGCCAGCACTATCAATCCTCCGAAACGCCAGTGAAACGGCTAGAGGTGGATATATTAGAAAAGTTCACCCCCCACTCGGTTCGCGTTGCCTCAGAAATCAAACCCCTTCCTGTAGCCTTACAAATTAAGGCTAAAGCACTAGATGATTCCAAACAACAGGCAATTGAACAAGCCCTACAACACTATTTTGCTGACTTCAAACCATCCCAGGCAGTGGTTAGGAGTGAGAT
This sequence comes from Moorena sp. SIO2C4, assembly GCF_010672485.1. NCBI lineage: Bacteria > Bacillati > Cyanobacteriota > Cyanophyceae > Coleofasciculales > Coleofasciculaceae > Moorena > Moorena sp. SIO2C4. The sequence continues at coordinate 2,921 of NZ_JAAHGN010000573.1, forward strand.
TAAGGCAAGAATTGAAACAATCACCACCATCGAAGCAATCAAGTTAATTCCCTCCTTCTGGCAACCAGGGATTCCCTTTGATGGCGAAACCGTTAATGTCACGTTTGTGGAGCAGGCTCAGCTCAGTTCGGTATTTCTCTATGAGAGATTACTCACCATTACCGGAGCCTTGAAGCTGATTTTACCGGTTACAGTTACCCAACAAGAGAAGCAGCAAATTTACCAACAGGTTCGGGAGCAGGTTAGTGCTTATCTTGAGCAACTCCAACCAGAAGAAAATATTCAACTTGAGCAGCTGGTTAAGCAAGCAAAAACCGTAGAATCAGTGCTAGATATTAATTGGAAACTGGAGGATTTTCGGTTTCTGAATGGTGAAGATAATGAGGATAGAATTGACCCAGATAAGTCCCAAATTCAGGTCAAAAAATTTGAAAAAACTCAGTTAGATAGTCAGTTTGTCATTGATAGTGATATCCAGGTTGTTGATGTTGCGATCGCTACTTTGAATTTAAGGCTAACTCCGGCGGTTGCAGTTCCCGAAACTGTTGACCCAGCACAACTTAAGAGCGTTATGGAAGCAGCAGTTCGGAGTATTTTGACTCCCTCTCTGTTGCAGCAGTTACCCAAACTAGCAGTGGGAGAAAATCTGGATTATGACCAATTGCAAACTCTCTTGCTGCTACAGATCAGGACTAAGGCAGGCAATTTTGACCAGGAAACCCTTCAGAGTTTCATCAGCAATGGCCAAGTTTCAGAAGCTATTCAGGAGAAGTTAATGGAAGCACTCCGGAGCTTTCTCCGAGATTCTAACTACAGGATTGATCAGCTAGAACTCACAGCTAAGGGTAGCTCCTATCACGACAATATTCCGATTGCGATTGTAGAACGGGCTGAGATTCAGTTACAAGAGTCGTCTAGTTTGTCAATTGTGATTGAAGATAAGTAATGTAGCAATTTTCTATCCCATGAGGTGGGGATCCCCCTAAATCCCCCTTAGCAAGGGGGACTTTGAGTAGCGTAATAGGTAATAGGTAATGGAAAAACGCGGCAAAACCACCAGCATCACCAGTCGGTTTCCTCATTTCTATGACGGAGCCAATGTTGAGAGTTTGCTCTACCAATTTATTGATGTCTTTGGCTTTTTGCTGGAGCAAGGGGAAACCGACTTGCTCGCTGTGATGCGTTCCCATCATGTGGATACCGCTGACAATAAAGGGTCTCAAGGCTTTATTGCTGCCCAAAAGGGAGATTTAGATCAACTTTTTGCTCTCTACCTAGAAGCGTTAGGAGGCACCTCTCAACTGGTACAGGTAAGTCACCAGTTTAGTCCAGGGAGTATTAAAAATGTCAGTAACTTGGCCAAGAAACTTGATCAAGGCAGGGATGAACTGTCTCAGTATTTGCGATCGCAACTTGATCACGATACCAAGAGCCTTCTGGAGCGCTATCAGGTTGCCCAGGCTCAATTTAACCTAGAGTCTTTCAGGGATCTGCCCGGTCTAGCCATTCAGCTGTTGGTTGCTACCGTTGCTACCGATCAACTCAGTCATTATCTCAAAATTCACTTGCCCCCAGAAACTCTGGAACTGCTCAATCACTATGACGGTTTCCCCCCGCTGCCTGAACCCCTACAGCAGGGACTGGTGCAAACACTCAACCAACAGCTGGTTAATCCCTCCCTCTACCGGAAAAATAAGCCATACTTCCAAACCCTGACTCTTAGCAAAGCCGCTCAGCAATTGCTGGCACAACAGCCCATCGGGGAAGACCGACAACGTCTCAATCGCTTGTTGTTAGAAGCCGCCTATCCAGACTATATCAGCCCTAGCCATA
>NZ_JAAHGN010000574.1:0-4750 GCF_010672485.1 Moorena sp. SIO2C4
TAGTGGGGTGGGCATCCTGCTTGCTCGGGAATGAAACAGGCAAGATGCCTGCTCGCAAATGAAACAGGCAAGATGCCTGCCTGGTCGCAAATGAAACAGGCAAGATGCCTGTTCTACAGCCAAATGCCTATTCCACAACACTATTAAAATCATCCCGTATTTATAGCACTACGCATTAAGGTGTTTGAAATTGATACAAGCTAAAAAGCGGTTGTAGTCAACTTTTGTATGCATGGCTCTTGCCTTGGGCGTAGCGCTATATCTAACCAAATGCTTCCCCCAACCCCCAGAGGCTGAGGGTGTTTTTGGAAAGAGTCTTAAACAAAGTTAAAGTCCGCAGAGGTCACGACATTAGTGGTGTCTTCTACCACACCGATAAGATCGTTCTTATAGTAAATCAAGGTATCCTTTGCACTGCTGCCAGACCAGTTTTGGAAGCTCAGTGAGTAGTCACTGGCACTACCATAAACCTCGAACTTATCTCCCTCAGACCAGTAGAAGTCGGTAATTGTGGCATAGCCCGAGCCTAGATAGAATGCCCCAAAGGCATTCCCCAAAACAAATGTATCTGCTCCATCATAAGAACCTTGAACACCAGGCTGGGATGAACTGTAGTCTCCGCTTAGGATATCGTATTCTCCGATAGTGCCACCATAACCATTGAGGATGTCATTACCGGAACCCCCGACTAATGTATCGGTGCCCGTTCCTCCAAGTAATGTATCATGGCCAGATTCACCCTTAAGGCTGTCATGGCCGGAACTGCCACTTAAGTAATCGTTCCCAGAGTAACCTAGAAGGGTGTCGTTACCTGAGCCACCATACATATTGTCATTGCCAGTCCAGCCATCCAGATAGTCGTTACCACTCTCACCGTAGAGCTTATCGTTGCCGCTATTACCATATAAATTATCGTGTCCAGAGTAACCTAGAAGGGTGTCGTTACCTGAGCCACCATACATATTGTCATTGCCAGTCCAGCCATCCAGATAGTCGTTACCACCCTCACCGTAGAGCTTATCGTTGCCGCTATTACCATACAAAGTGTCGTTCTTCGGACCGCCAATCAGGGTATCATCGCCCCCATTACCCGTCATTGTCCAAGACTTCCATTTCTTGAATATCCACCAACCTTCCTTGTGTGCTTGAAAGTAATTGTTAGCATTGTTACCGATGTAATTTCCCATGGTTTTTACTCCTGAGAGCATTGAATTGTGTAACTTCAAAGGGTTATCTTCAGTCAATTAATTCTAGATAACCCCAATGTCTAAGCTTTGATTTTTGCGACGACAATTTGGTCGTTTATTCGGCAAAAAAAACAAATTATTTAGAGATAATTTGTTCAGCAACTACCTTAGCTTGTTGCTTAATTTTCATAATAAAGTTAAGACTTTTAGAATTCATTCACCGTATCTACCAATGTGATGACTTGGATAACCAAGACTCATGGCAAGATTTAGTCAGTGGGATTGCTGAAAACTACATATTGGTAATCAAAAAGAGAGGCTCTAATCCAGTGAGCCTCTCTTTTTTGGTTTACGGTAGTTGTGCTAAAAGCTAAAGCTTGAAGCTAAGGAAGTATAGGATCAAGCTTCTGTTCAAAATTCCTAACCCCCAGCCTCAAGAACATTCCCGCCCCATCACTAGGCGTCCATTGGGCAGTTGATACACCCCGGTTGCTTCAACAATTGGGTCACCCTTTTGCCAAGGACGAGAGGCACTCTGACTCGGTACCGTGCGTACCTCTCCAGTGGGATAACGTGAAACTGAAGCATCCCCAGGGCGGGTGGGTAAGTTACCACCACCGGTAATGATGAATTTTCCTTCTTGTTCACTGGTTCGGACAATGCAGCTATTGGCTAGCAGATTGTCGGTGTCAATCAGATTGTCCGGTAACTCTGTCAGGCTGTTTGTGATATGAGCGAGGTTGGGTAAACCCTGAATATCCCCAGGGATAGCAGCACTAGCGTTGATATCGACTCGGTTATTATTATCTAAAGTGGCTGGGTCAGTGCCTGGTGGTGCTGGACGGAAAGCAAAGCCGAAGAAGATGGGGGTTGTGAAGGTAATATTACCTCCTCGGCCATCACGGGCAAAGGCTAGGATATCACTGTCAGCGAAGGCAATGAGGGAGTCAGTGGTGATGGTAATATTGCCCCCGTTGTCAGCACCGCTGAAGACACTGGTGGTAATGTCACTGTCACCGCGTAGCCTAATATCTTTGGCTGTGATTTTGATCTCACCTCCGGCAGATTGAGTGGTAGCAGTAATAATATTGCCGTCAGTAGCTGTTAACCTGTCTGAGACATTGATATCGATGTTGCCAGCGTCGCCTTCTCCCTGACTTTGGGCAGATATCTCTGCACCATCCTCAAGGGTTAGTTTTCCAGTGGTAATCTCTAAGTCTCCAGCCTTTTTAGTTGAGCCTGGAAGTGCTGCTGTAAAGACACCACTGGGGACTGTGCCATCCGCTGAGGTGCCAATCACTTCTACTGATTCTGAGGCATTGATGGTTATATTTCCTCCTTTACCTGCATTTGCGGTTGCTGCGCCAATGCGTGAACCACTGCGGACCATCAGTTGGTTGGTTTCAATAGTTATATCCCCGGCATTTCCGAAAGCATTAATAGAAGTAGCAACAGAATCAGTAGAAGTAGCAACAGGACCAATAATTGTATCTGCCGAAATTGTAGCTCCCTCCTCAAGAGTTATTCTGCCAGATTTTAAAAATAACTTTCCTGCATCACCATTTCCGAGAGTAGCAGTTGCTATGCCTGCCTGACCTTGAATCTCGATAGACTCGGTAGCAGTTATACTTAACTCTCCGCCTTTTCCGCCAGACAAGGTAACTTGCCCATTATTTCTTTCAGTTAAAAGAGGTGCTGAGGTAATTCCAGCTCCATTCTGAATGACTAAACTACTAGTACTAAGGCTTAACTTACCAGCATTACCAGTCCCAAAAGTTGCTGTTGTCAAACCTGTAGTAGTTTGACCTGCCTGGCGAATTGAGTTTGGGTCTAGAGGATTAGGATTAAATACTATTGATTGATTGCCCCTTAGTATAACAGACTCGGAAGCATTGATGGTTAAGTTCCCTCCATTGCCACTGCTGAATGTTTCTGTTCCTATTCCAGTCAAGCTATTCAATTCAGGTCGGTCATTTTGTACAACCAATTGCTTAGTATTAATGGTTGCGTTGCCAGCATTGCCATTCCCAAATGTCTGGACAAGTAATCGACTACCATTGATGATATTGATGGAATCAGAGGCATTAATGTTGAGATTTCCTCCCGAGCCATCCCCACGAGTCCTCGTCGATACTTTCGTCCCAGTAAAGGAAACGGATTGAGCCTTGATATTAATATCACCAGCCTTACCGGAGCCATCAGTGTCGGTAGTAATAAGCTGATTTTTTGCTATGATTGCACCGTTGCTATTTAACGTAATATCACCCCCTGCAACATCGCGACCACCAGAATCAAGAGAACCAAGGTTAAGGTCACCGTCAGCAGACAAGGTTATCGGTCCGCCACTGCCAGAGGAATATGTACTGAGAAGACCTGCCGTAGTATCGATACTACCATTGGTGCTGTTGAGGGTAATCGAGCCACTGGGACTAATAATATCCTGAGTATTAATGTCTCCGATGGCGTTGAGGATCAAGCTTATTTCTTGATTGGAAGATTCTCCAATACTAAGGCTACCGCTTTGTGCGATCGCACCACCAGAAGTAATGTTTAAATTACCAGAATAAGTTGAGTTGAGTAAGTTGGTAGAGTCACTTTCGTTGATTGAGATGTTACCCCCTGTAAAGGAAAGATTCCCAAACTGATTGTCTGAGTTGTTGAGAGTAATATTGCCATTCTCAGCATTAAAGCTAGCAGTACCGCTAACATTTAGAGCACCATTTTGGATAATTTCGGGAGTACCTGTATCGAGGCGACTTAGGGGTGCTTCAGTATTTATTCTCAATACGCCACCAAAGGAGTTTCCAGATTGAGCTAATTCAATCGCTGTACTTTCGTTAAAGGCTTCATTGTTGTTGAAAGTCAGTCTTCTATCTAAGCTGTTCACCGTTAGATTGCCAGAGATAGTTTCGGCACTTAGAGTGATCTGTCCCACGTCAGTGATAATTACATCCCCATTGGGCAAGGTTATTCGAGGCAAAATATTGTTGCCAGTAGGCTCTAAATTGTCACTAGGAGCGTTTGGAATAGTGTTCCCTGCTACTTGTAAGATTTCCCCAGGGGCTTGGAAAATTGGTCCAGTAGAGTTAATCGTAAAATCCCCACCAATCAGGGAATTACCGATGATGGTGGCATTACTGTTAGTAATTGTGACATTGCCAGCGTTGGGGAGGGTAGTGGTGAGGCTGGTATCTCCTACAACAGTTAATGATGCTCCTATATCTTGAGTAATCATGCCTCCAGAGGTTAAGTTCAAGTTACCAGTGGCAGAGGAACTGATCAGATTTGTCTGGTCACTCTCACGGATAGAGACATCATTACCGGTGAAGGCTAGATTACCAAACTGATTAGCTGGTTCGTTGAGACTAATATTGCCAGTGTTGGCGTTGAAAGTAGCGGTACCACTGACAGTTTGAGTGCCAGTTTGAATAATCCCGGGGGTACCTTCCAACAAGATGGCATCGGTGGTGGTGTTAAACCGGAGGGTACCGCCAAAGGAATTGTCTTGATTAAGAGTGATGGCAGGGTTATCCAGAACTTGGTTAAAACTGACAACGGCTGCT
>NZ_JAAHGN010000575.1:0-4742 GCF_010672485.1 Moorena sp. SIO2C4
GGAATTACTGGTATTTTATTTCTTCCCATTGCCCTTGCTATTAAGCTAGATAGCCCTGGTCCGATTTTTTTTGGTCAAATCCGTTGTGGTTGGATGGGAAAGCGGTTTCGGATCTGGAAATTTCGCTCCATGTGTGCTAACGCTGAACAGCTAAAAGAGAAAGTTAAAAATCAAGCTGATGGCAAAGTTTTTAAGAATGAGAATGACCCCAGAATCACCAGAGTAGGTCATTTTTTACGGAAAACCAGCTTGGATGAACTGCCTCAGTTCTGGAATGTTCTGAAAGGGGAGATGAGTTTAGTAGGTACAAGACCACCAACAGTCAATGAAGTAGAAATATATGAGGTTCCCGAGTGGCAACGTTTAAACGTAAAACCGGGTATCACTGGTGAGTGGCAGGTGAATGGACGCTCAAAAATCCGTAGTTTTGAAGATATCATTCAAATGGACTTAAAATACCAACATCACTGGAGCTTAGCCCATGATATCAGAATTATCTTCAAAACTATCCTGGTGGTGGTTCGTAAAGATGGAATGTAGTTTTATGGTTAGATGAGTTTGGACCCATCACCTTCGCCCCTACTGGGGAAGGTGATGGTAATTTATGAAATGCCAGCCTAGCTTACCTTGGAACCGAAAACTATTTTTTAATAGTAGATTAGAATAGACCTCTTGTCAAAGTATTTTTGTGATCCTGTCTTTCTCAATTATTGTCCGCTGATCCAAAGTTCCCTTGTCCGAAGTTCCCGACAACTGCCGCGAAGTCTAATGCCATAGACCGTGTAAACACCAGAATTTTTAAAAGTACCATCAAATTCGATCAATTTAGGCTAATATAGTGGTTCCCACTAGACCGATCTGCATCGACATGATGATCGGAACCTCCGTGTTGCAGAAGAGTCATTGTTGTTTTTATCTTACAAAATAGTGGTGCTTATTAATAAAACCTGGAAACTCAGTCGGTTAATGTGCAATGGAAAACCGCTTCGAGAATCTCGTCTAATGGTCCAAACAGACTTGAGTGAAGTCAAAGATGTATTACAGTGGTTTGAGGAATTCACTTCTGACCTACTGCCTCAGCAATTTTGGCAGCAGTGTCAAATTGCTTTGGTGGAAGGATTTACTAATGTAGTACGCCATGCTCATCGACATTTACCTAAAACTACAGTAATAGAGCTGGAGTTAAAGTTATTTACTGATGGATTAGAAATGCGGCTTTGGGACTATGGACAGCCTTTTGATTTCCAATCCAAGCTGGAATCCCTCTGCCAAGAGGACTATGACCCTTTAGAAAAAGAAGGAGGCAGAGGGTTGATGTTTATGAATCAGCTGACAGACGAAGTTTCCTACCAACGTCTGTCTGACGAACGTAATTGTCTACTAATGCGTAAATGGTGCTAGATTTCCGCTGCGGCGCGTTCAATTAAGCTACGCGCCAGACTTTGAATGCCAGTGTGTTCATAATAGTTAGTAGACATATCCAGAAAAGCGGCGAGATAGTCTAACTTGTCATCAGAAAACTCAATAAAACTTTGCAAGTTATTAGCGATTTGTTCTGGGGTCACACCTCGGTCAGTAACGAAATCACTCATCCATCCCTTCACCGATTCAAAGCTTTGACCAATAAAGTTGAGCTTGCCTTCGGAATCATCCCCAGGAATCGCATCCTGGATCCCTTTGAAACTCCCACTTTCTTCCAACTCGTTGGGAGTTAGACGCTCTAGAGTTGACTGTACTCCCATGATAAAGTCAGGACCAAGGGGAATCAGACCATCAAAACAAACCAGTGCTGCCATACGCATTATAGATGCGCCACTATAGTCAGCTAAGGCACCCACAAAGTCACCAATGCTATCCCCAGGCAGACCATTAATTTGGCAAAAGCCGATCAATTCCCCTACCACTTTGATGGACAGATCGATAGTTTGGGCTTTGTCAGCTTTCGGAGTCAACCTGTTCAAGAAACCCAACAAGGGAATTTTTTCACCAACCTTGTTCGCTAAAGCTGCTGTACCCAAAGCCGTACCAGTGCTATCAATGGTTTGGTAAATCCACAGCGCTCGTTGGTAGCCCTGGGAGCGGTCATTGAACAGATAGACGGCGCGATCGCCAATTTCCTGAATTACCTCTTCGTCTTCTTCACCAGTGATCGCACGAATGGTATTTTCAAATCCCACTAAATTTTCCCACTCTCCAGGCACAACAAAGTCTAGAGACTTCAGCGCCGAGATGGTCAGGTTCTTCGTTGGCAGATCATCAACGATTTCAAAAATTGCTTTGCTCACACTCAGACTCCTTTACAATCTGATACCTTCGAGTCATTAGTCCTTGGTCATTAGTCCTTGGTTATTAGTCCTGAGTGACCAACACCGAGTCTGATCGTAGTTACTGATCGTAGTTACTGATAACTAATGACTGATGACTAATGACCTACTCACCCGTGATTCGTGTGATTGAGGATGCTTATTCCCCATTCACCTTTTTCCTTGTAGCATTTATTTACTAAAGTCGGGCAAGACCACTGAGGTTAAATTTTGCTAACCAGGCTTTGCGATCGCTAGCGGTAAACGACGGATCTCGGGATTGGATCTTTACCTGGTAGCGCTTACCGACCAAAATAGCGGTTTGAGTGGAACCAATTTCCCGGGCTGGATAACCAGCAATGGTTTGACCACTTTGCTGATATTTGGCAGCAGTGGTAGGAATGCTGCTGGTATCGGAAATTGAGAGAACTGCCACCTCAGTGCCATTTTTCTTCAACTTGGCTTGAGCAAAACCTTTTTTCTCCTGGGTATATACTCGTTGATAACCACCCCCTGATGGTGGGAAAAACTTGTTGAATTGAGACCCTTGAGTGGCATTCTTGGTAACAGCCTGACCACTTCTAGCCTGGCTGCTGGCCTGTTGTGCCTGGTCAAAACGAGAGGGGGCTTTTTGAGCGCAGGATGTTACCAGCAATACTGTGCTGAGTAACACGGTCGCTAAAATTGTTTTTACACGAGAAATGGTCATCGTTTTCTCCTGGAATGATTTATGCTGCTTACTTAGCAAGACTATCTCGGGGAAACCTTACCAGAGCTATATAAACAAAGATTTCCCAAGTGCCCCATGGCTTGGTCAAATAAGTGACCAGTAACACTATCCTACTCTAGGCATAAAACCACTACCCCCTTCTGGTATTGAGCAACTGGTCACAACGTTATGCCAAGGTGTACTCCCTGCTTAGTAGACGAAGTCCAAAGCTAAAACACCTGCCAAAGCCATCCTAGAAAATTGTAGTCAATACTTGGCAAAATGGGGAGCAGGGAGTAGGGAATAGGGAGCAGGGAGTAGGGAATAGGGAGCAGGGAACAGGGAATAGGGAACAGGGAATAGGGAACAGGGAATAGGGAACAGGGAATAGGGAACAGGGAATAGGGAACAGGGAATAGTTAAAAAATTGGCGTTGCATTACTGTGGGATGATTTAGAGTTTTTTTCGATAGCGATCGCTTCATAATCCCTCCCAAATGTTAAACTGAAATTAATACTGAAATTAATTTAGTAATCCTTTTGTTTTTGAGATATTCAATCATGAATTTATTGACAACTATAACATCTATATTGACTTATAATAACAAAAGTTTTTACGATGTGATCGCGCTAGATAATGACGCAAATGACTATTCTATCCTTCGACCATTGTCATTGATTTTTTACTAACGCTCTGGTCTCCATTTGGACTAAATTGATGGTAAACTTTATATCCATATGTAATCAAATAGCAATAAAAATTATTGATTGTTTTATGATTTTTTTAAAAAGGGTTTGCCCTTTATTATCCTATTAAATATTATCAAATATCATCGGAATCCTTGTTTAAAGATGTCCATACCAAAATTTTAGTTTTTTTTGCTATAAATGTTTGCAGTTAATCTAGTTTACCCACTTGTGGTGTTTTGTAATTTTTATGATAATCAGGTAGCTGATTACCAATCTGCTTCACCCAACTAATTCCTGTATTATGATTGACTTTATGAATTCTTTCAATAGCCCTAAAACCCTTCCCCTTTAGGTACATAGTTAAACAGTATTATTTAACTTTTTTGCTCTCCTAGGGTGGCTAGGATAAATTAGTATAATAAAATAATCGCCATAGCCCTTACTAATTAAGGTTTTGAGTAATTTAAAAATGCAATTTTAATAAAAGCGCACCTAAGCGGTCTTGGGGGTTTACCCCATGAGCGACTGCATCAATACAATGTATTTTTATTTGATTGAATCCCTTGCTATTTAAGGGGTTAAGCTCATTTAACCTACTCATTTACTATAATCAGTATAGGAGAGCCAACTTTTTGAGAATAACATAATTTTGAATAAGACTAAATAAATTGGCGAGCACAGCTCTTACATTGATAATTTTCTCCCCCCTTATGTGACCATTTTTTCAATACTATTAGACTGAAAATTAGGGCAATTTATACTCAGTTATTTCATGAGAGTGCTAAAGTTTAACTTTTTTATTAATTAAAAATTATCCCAGAATCATGCAACGCCAAAAAATTATGTGTAGGGAGCATGTCAAATTCGCCAAATGTACTCAAATAACTCATAACTGCTACTGAAACCCCGAAAACACTGTAGTTCAAGCGTTTATAGTTCAAGTGTTCTTACAAAATTGACCTGCTCCCTATGTGTACCTCATAGCTATGAAAAATGCTATACAATTCGACGCAGCTTGGATATGAAAAATGCTATACAATT
>NZ_JAAHGN010000576.1:0-4737 GCF_010672485.1 Moorena sp. SIO2C4
TTACCGGTTCAGCACGCCACGCCCGTTCAACAGGGAATGCCGGTTCATTATGGGCAGATGGGTGCGGTACCCGCTATAGCTGCTAACACCGTTGCTCCTACTAGGGTTACCCCCAGCGGTGTCGTCCCTTCCATGGGATGTGGCTGTGATAGTGGGTCAAAGGCTTTGGTTTACGCAATCGGCACCATTGGCTATGACTTTGGCACAGAGGCTCGTCAAGATAGCTTTAAGCAGCTGATGCCCTTAGTGGATTCTCAAAACGTTAATAGAGAAGTTTCAGCAGAGAATGAAAATACTGAGACTGCTGTTCCTGCTAATCCATTTGATGTGAGGCAGATGACTAACTATCTTCTGGGTACTCCCATACTCGATGGCAATGGTGATCTGCAGCTAGATAGCCAGAACGACTATGAAGTCCGCCGTAATGAGGGAACAGACAACCTATCAGAAACTCAATCCCTGATTTGGACATTGAATCTAGAGCTGACCCCCATTTATGCTATTGAGGCGAAAGGTCCATCTGCTCAATTGGTGTACAAGCAATTGAGCAAGTTTCTAGAGGGGCAGGCTTTGCCACAAATTGCCCAGAACGATTACAACAAAGGATACATCGATAAAGTTTCAATCCCAGGAATTTTAACAGGTAAAACCGTTCAACTATTCTCTGGTCAAGTTGTTCCTGTACTTGAACTGTATAATCTGCGAGGACTGTACGGTTGGCACATTGAGATCTTAATCCAGGATGTCATTAACGCAGTTATGGCAGGCGGCATAGATGAAAGCCTGTTGAATCAATTGATTGAGGCGACCGATTATGCATTAAGAGCGTTTCTACAACGCATTTACTACGATCTGCGTAATCTTGGTCAAACCTCCCAAGAACGTGCTTTCAACTATGCTGCGACCAATGCCTTTCAGTTTGCAGATGCCTTAGTGACTGTACTACAGACTTCGTCGAGTTCAACTGCTGGGTCTATGCAGCTTGATACCATTGGGGTTGAACGAAGCCCCTTCTGCCGAGTCGATTCAGACTGCTGGGATGTCAAGCTTAAGTTCTTTGACCCAGAAAACGATAGACGAGCCAAAAAAATCCTGCGATATACAATTGATGTTAGCGATATTATGCCGGTGACCATGGGTCAACCCAGAATTTGGGATGCGCTCTAGTCAGATATTTTTTTTAAAAAAGGAGAAACGGCCATGAAATGTCCTAAGCAAGCTGTACCTGTTCAACGTCCTTCCACCTCAGCAGCAATATCTAACGAGAAAGGGGTTAAACCTAGCACTACTGCCTTTGAGGAAATACTGAGAGGGACATCAGGTGCATCAGGCTTGGAAGTAACCCTCAAATTCTGAGTCCAAATTGATTGGATTTGATGAGGGAAACTGGTCTGTGCTAGGTAGTTACAGACCCATCAACAACCATTAACAAAGGTAAACATCCATGACGCGATCAAGTTATGAAACTACCGAAGCAATCTGTACCCGTTAAAAGACCAGACCTGATTGACCCTTCCACAACAGTAGACCTGCAAATATTAATAGATGCAGGGGCAGTGGAGGAGTTGCGCAACCTTAAATTTGATTTACTTCATGGTGCCAACTATAACAATCCCATGAGATTCTTGATGCCAGCCAACTTCTGTGGCTGTCAGATATTCTCTGGACAGTCAAGAGCAAGATGCTCAGCTACCTATGGTGGGCTTTAGAGTTGAAGTATTGCTTAGCTTAGAAGTTGAGCGCCTCGCAGCCAAACCCCTAAAAATAGGGATAATAATGTATTTAACCGTATAAATCAGACATGGACAATTTACTAGCGCTATGGTATAATTAAAATAGGACACAGAGTTTTGCGACCATGCCAAAAAAAGTAGGAGCAACCAGGAAGATATCGACTCAAATCGTCCCTGTAGTGGGGATAGCAAAGTCGGTTGAGCTTGAGTTACTGTCTACTATGAAAAAACTTGGTGTGGTTCGCTCTGAGTCTTACAACAAATTGGGAAGCATTAGCTACTGGGGACTCGACTGGAAAAAAGCATACCCAGAAGTCAGGAGTTTTAGAAGTCCCGAATCCCTGGGATTGCCCTCTAAATTGATGGAATGGACGGTCAGTGATGTAGCCAAGGCCATTACAGCGAGCCAAGCTGCTTGCACTGAAGCGGTAATTAAAAAGGTTTACAAAAGGTTCCCTGGGAAAGATAACCAAAAGAAGCGGAAAGAGCTTTGCAAACAACTTAAGACCGTAGCTTTCCTCGATAACTCCCTCTTACACAGATTTGTCAGAAAGGAATTTCAGCGGGGACATTCTTGGGGTAAAAACCAGATAGTCTATCAACAAGGAGGGTACAAATGCAAAAGACTTTCCCGTAATACTTACCAGTTAGAAATAGCTGGATTAAAAAGAGGGAAGAGGAACAGGATAGTTGTTAGGTCTAACCGAAAAATAAAAGGACAAATAAGGTTAATCCACAACCAACTCCTGCAAAGATTTGAAATTCACTTCTTGGTAGACTATGGAACCGTAGAGATTTCATCTGAACGTCGGAGTATAGGAGTAGACAAGGGTTACACTGAGGCTTTCTATGACTCAGAGGGTCAAGCTCACGGAAAAGAACTAGGAAAAGTAGCCACCAAAAAGTCTGAGCGCATATGTGCAAAGAACCGGAACAGGGGTAAGCTTTGGGCACTTCATAGAAAACTAGAAAAAATAGACCCGGCCAAGTCGGCTCGAATACTCGAAAATAATCTGACCAGAAAAACAGAAAATCGCCGTTACAGAAAAAATCAATCAGAACTGACGGCGATAATAGGAGCAGCCTCTAAGTCTCTTTTTAATGGGGAATCTTTAAAGGTGTTTGCTGAAGATTTAACACAGCCGATCCGAAATAAGCGCCAGTCTAAGGCCGTGTCCCGCAAACTCAATAGTTGGATGAAAGGAGTTATGCGAGATTCTTTGCAGAAATGGGCTGATTGGACTGGCTCGCTTGTCACAGAAGTTCAGCCTAGTTACACGTCGCAAATTGACTCCAGAAATGGAACCCTGTTGGGGAAAAGGACTGGGGACAATTTTACCGGATTTGATGGGGTCGTGTTACAGGCTGACTGCAATGCTGCTAAGAACATCCTTGCCAGAGGTACAGACAAGGAGATTTCTCGGTACATGAACAAGACCGAGGTTCAGGCCGTATTGTTGCGTCGTACCGCGCGTTTTTTGAAAGGGATGGGACTTAGTCTGCTTGATGCAGTCGAGCTTGGATGGATTGACTCTAAGCATACCAAAACTAAGGCTTTCAAGGAACTCCTCAACGGGATTTGAGGAACGCCTAGAAAAGATGAGTGGAAGACTTACTCCAATGGTTCATGACCACTCCTCACTCAGGCAACAAGAAAATGCACCTTGACCGTTTGATATTGGTTTGTCCCAATTAATACCGGTTTAAGAGTATCCCGATTTGATGGTGTTGGCTCGACTAACTAACTCCAGGATTCAACTTAGTAATAAAAGCCATGAATATTCACCAGGCCATTTATCGAACAATAGCCAAAAAAAAAAGCAAACCTCCGAGTACCTCAGAAGCTGAGCCGACGGTTCAACTGACTGAAATTGTTGACAAATTATTGGCAAAGCTACAGAAACAAAGCAACCTGCAACATTTTTCCTGGGTTGTTCAAAACGACCCTAATCTGCAAGCAGAACTGAACAAGATAACGGATAAAGGTGCCTTTGTCGAACAATTGCTGGCTCTCGCCAAAACTCAGGGTGGTTACAACTTTGCCGCTCAAGATGTGATGACAATGCCTGGATCGTGGAGTGCTAATTCTGTTGAGGAGCTGATCTCAGCATTCTACAAATTGGCCCAGGGAAGCCTGGAACACTTTCTGACAGATGTTAAACAAGATCCAGCCTTGCAACAAAAGCTAAGTGAGAAGCTGCAGACAACAACTGACAAAGGCAACCTTGCCCAAGTTCTAGTCAAACTCGGTAAAGCGGAAGGTTATTCCTTTACAGCAGAAGATGTTGAAGAGGTCGCACAGGGAATCTGATTAAACTTGATTCAGGAGAAACGGTGATGAAACTTCCCATTCAAGCTGGGCATGTCCCCCCTTGGTTAGGGTATGTGTTAGGCGAAAACTCACATCTAATCAAGTAAGTAACAGCCTAGTTCAGGAGAAATAATCATGAAATTACCGAAACAAACTGCACCCATTCAACGAAAAGTTTCCGGGACTACCCTGTCCTTGAATAATGGTGTCAATGGTGTTGAAGCTAGTGACACTATAGATGATGTTCTTAGAGTTACGGAGGCTGTAGCTCCAATTGTAACTCCAGTTTTAACGGCAGCTATAGGCTCTCTTATCTAGCACTAATTGTCTCGTAGGAATGATCCTTCAGGAGTCTGAGCATGAGTCTTACTTCCTTACCCGTTCAAGACATCTCTGATACAGCCTTCCTCACAGCCTTCTATCGGGTTCTGGAGAGCGATCGCCCAGACGCTCATTTTCAGGATCCCTATGCCCGGATTTTGGCGGGAACTCGGGGACAGCAGGTGTTGCAGCAAATGCCCCAGCAGGAGGCCCACGCCCCTGGGTGTATCGTGCGCACCTGTGTTATGGACGAGTTGATTATCCAGAGTATTGAGCAAGGGGGAGTCGATGCAGTTCTGAACTTAGGAGCAGGACTTGATACCCGTGCCTACCGTCTGCCTGTACCAGCTTCACTCCTGTGGATTGAGGTTG
>NZ_JAAHGN010000577.1:0-4735 GCF_010672485.1 Moorena sp. SIO2C4
TGATACCGGGGAGTCCCCGGCTCCTCTTTGAACCGGGTATTTTTCAAGCAAATGGGCTAAAATTAGAGGGAATTAGTATTCCTCACGACCGAGTCGGTGGACGTCGCTTTGGTAATAATGTTGCTTGGAAATGGACTCAAAACGGTATCAATATTCTACATCTGGGAGGAGCAGCAGCCCCTCTAGATATTGAGCAGAAAATTCTGATCGGGCGTCCTGATTTAGCGTTAATTCCAGTGGGAGGGGGACCGAAAGCCTACAACCCTCAAGAAGCTAAACAGGCATTTGATTTCCTTAAGGCAAAGATAATGATTCCTACTCATTTCCGAACCAAGGCGGCTGATGCCGAACAGTGTGATATTTTACCAGTGGAGGAGTTCTTAACATTGATGAAGGACACACCCATACGCCGTGCCAAAAACGATACCATTAGGATTAGCTCAGGGGATTTATCCCAGGATGGGTCAGTGATTCAACTAATGAGTTACAACTACAACTTTTAAATGCCCTTGCCTAGCCCCTTACCCAGACTGCAACCGCCTTTCTGGACTGGTGGAGTGGCGGTTGTAGGCATGATTTTCTGGATTGAAACCCTACGGCAGTTTGGGTTTATTGTTCCAACTCCCTTTGTACTTCTCATCTTTGCTGTTGCCCTAACTGCCAGTATCGACGGATTACTTGCTGGAGTTACCAGTGCCACAGTATGGGCAATGTACCTGATCTATGCCTCTGCTGTTCACTTTGGTCCACCGAGTTTAACCGGGGGTTCAGTAGAGGTCAGTTTGGGGATTATAGTAGTGGTCTTACTGGCTGTGCGGCTCGGCTGGATCAAAGACCAGAATCAGAAGCTGATCCAAAAGTTACGACAAGCCAGCTTTGAGCTAGAACGACGGATTGAACAACGCACTGCTGAACTCTTAACCACCAATTCTAGACTAGCCAAGGAGATTCGCGGACGCATTCTGGCTCAAGAGGCACTCGGAAAAAACGAATTGGCATTACAGTTAAGCCACAATCGACTCGAAAGTCTCGAAAGTATTTTGAGTTCCCTAGAGGATGTGGTTTGGTCCGTGCGCCCCCAAACTTCCAAACTGCTTTACCTCAACTCCGCTGTTGACAATCTTTATGGTTATAGCATATCCGATTTTTTAGCTAACTCAAATATTTGGCTAGAGGTAATCCACCCAGAAGACCGAGAACGAGTTCAGCAGAAGCGAAATTTTATCAACAATAAATCATTGCCGTTGTCACCCCAATCACTCCTGGCAATTGACGGTATTGACTTAGAATATCGCATCGTGCGCTCTGATGGGCAGGTGCGCTGGATTCGTGATCACGTCCAAATTCACACCGATGCCCATGGTATCCCCATACGCATTGATGGTATTGTCACTGACATTACCAAAGCCAAGCAAGTCGAGAAAGCTTTGGGAGAGAGTCAGCGAAAATTCCAAGCCATCTTTGACCAGACCAGCCAATTTACTTGGCTGCTGCAACCAGATGGTACCTTGCTCGAAGCCAACCAAACCGCCCTTGACTTTAGCGGATTAACTCCGTCAGAGATTGTGGGTAAGCCCTTCTGGCAAATCCAATGGTGGACAAAGTCTACTCAAACCCAGAATCCTTTAAAAAATGCGATCGCTAAAGCAGCCACCGGTGAGTTTGTCCGTTATCAAGGGTCGGTGCTAGGGTTACAGGGTCAAGTGATCACGATGGAGTTTTCCGTGAAACCGTTGCGGGATGACAACGGAAATATAATGTTGTTAATCCTAGAAGGTCGAGATATTAGCGATCGCATCAGAGCAGAAGCAGCAACTCTAGAGGCCCAAAACAAGGACATACTGCTTAAAGAGATTCACCATCGGGTCAAGAACAATTTACAAATTGTCTCAGGAATCCTTTACCTCCAATCTCGATATATAGATGATGAAAGTATCCTGGAGATCATCTGTGAAAGCCGCAACCGTCTCCAAGTCATGGCCTTAATCCATGAGAAATTGTATGGCTCTAAGAACCTGAGCCAGCTTGACTTCGAAGATTATATTCAATCTCTGACTAAGGACTTATTAAGATCTTACACCTGTAGTAATCATCCCCCTAGGATTAAGGTTAATTTTGTTAATAAATTTATGGACATCGACAGGGCCATTACCTGTGGTTTAATTATTAATGAATTAGTCTCCAATGCCCTCAAACACGCTTTTCCAGAAGTAGATGGCGGTGAAATTATTGTTGACTTTAAGTGCCGTGAGGATAACTATTTTGAACTGATGGTCAGTGACAATGGTCTTGGCATCCGAGAAGGTATAGATTTAGCAAACCCCAAGACCCTAGGGCTACGCTTAGTCCATACCCTAGCCACTAAGCAACTCAAAGGTGAGCTTGAGTTAGATACAAGTCATGGTGTTATCTTTAAAATTAAATTTTCATAAAGTTTAAACAAGTTTAAACAAGCTTAAAGCATTAGGAAATTTTTCAAGACCCACCCTCGAATTGTGATATAGAACTATCAGGTTGTGAGGCAGTTAACTAACTGGCAGCACAGAACCAAAGCAAAAATTATTAAGTAGGGAGAACACACTGGCTTGGCTTTTAGGTTAAGACAAGGGACAACCCACGGTAACTTGAAAAGCAATTCCATAACTAGGAAATGTCACAAATAAACATCTTAGTGGTTGAAGATGAAGCGATCACAGCTGAAGTTATTGCTGAACAGCTCATACAGTTGGGATACACAGTAACCGATAGCGTCACCTCTGGTACGGGCGCTATCAGCAGCACTGCCAATAACCAGCCTGATTTAGTCCTGATGGATATTACCTTAGATCCAAACGATATAGATGGCATAACTGCTGCTCAGCGCATCCGAGAGCAATTCCAGATTCCAGTAGTCTATTTGACAGCCCACTCTGATGAGAGTATCCTAGCCCGAGCTAAGAGGACAGCACCGTTCGGGTATCTGATCAAACCATTTAACGAACGGGAATTGCGGGTAGCGATTGAAACGGCCCTCTATAGGCACCAGCTGGAAAAAGAGTTAGTCAAACAGCAGGATCTGCTAGCCACAATACTCAGCTCCACTAATGATGCTGTGATCGCTACCAATGAAACAGGAGCAATCACCTACATGAACCCAGCAGCTGCAACCCTCACTGGCTGGACAGTAGCAGAAGCTTCTGGGCAAAGCATTACAGATGTGATTCAAATTGTAGACGAACTCACTGATACCCCACTCCAGAACCCAGTCATGGAAGTGCTTCAGGAAGAAAGGGTCATTTTTGTGGATCAGGGCATAGGTTTGATTGCCAAAGACGGTAGCAAGATCTCCGTGGGAGATAGTGCTTCCCCGATTACAGAAGAAGATGGTACCATCAAGGGTGTAGTTCTTGTGCTGTGGAATATCAGGGAACAGCAACAACCAGAATTATTGGCAGTAGAAAGATCAAAATTGCCAGCCAAAGCTGCCGCTAGCCGACAAGCTGAAGCTCAAGTGGGTCAAATATTGTCTGCAGTACAAGAACTAGGGGAACTGAAATCTGACCTAATCGCTAGGATTTCCCATGAGTTTCGCACTCCCCTATCGATTATCCTAACTGCTGCTGAAGTCCTGCAAAAATACGGTTCCAAGTTGTCACCGCACAAAAAAGAAAGAAACTTGTATCGGATTCAATCATCAGTGATGCGAATGACTCGAATTATGGAGGATGTTCTGACCTTAAGCAAGGCTGAATCCGGTGAACTCCAGCTCAACTGTGTGCCCGTAGATGTGGTTGAATTCTGCCGCAGTTTAGTGGAAGAGCAGCAAATCATTGTGGGAAAGCGCTATACTATTGAGTTATTTGCTCAGGATTACCCTGGCCTAGTTGAGCTGGATGAACAAATCCTACGGCAAATTTTGAGCAATTTGCTGACCTTAGCAACTCATTACTCCTTGAAGGGTAGTATGATTGCTTTGGAAATTTTTTGTGAAGATAACCAAATTGTGTTCCAGGTAAAAGACCAAGGCAGTGGGATTGTGCCCGAAGGTCAGGGACAATTATTTGAAGCGTTCTTCCGAGCTAGTAATATTGGTTCTATGTATTCTTCAGGAATGGGGCTAGGCATGATCCGCAAGTTTGTGGATTTGCATCATGGTCAAATTACCTTAACTAGTCAAGTCGGAGTTGGTACAACCTATACGGTAAAATTGCCATTAACCAGTTCTATATAGGTGGGCTTGGGCTAAAAAGAAATATAGCAAACAACTAACCAATAACTAAGGATGATTCCACAAACCGAATATAAAGAGCGTCGTGAACAGTTGATGAGTAAGATTGGCAACGGGACCGCAATCTTTCGGAGCGCCCCGGTTGCCATTATGCATAATACTGTGGAATACAATTTCCGACAGGATAGCGATTTTTTTTACTTGACCGGTTTCAATGAACCAGAAGCAGTAATTGTACTAGCGCCCCATCACGAAGAACACCGATTTGTCCTGTTTGTGCAACCGAAAGAACCAGAGAAAGAAGTCTGGACAGGCTATCGGACAGGTGTGGAAGCAGCAAAAGAACAATTTGGAGCGGATGAGACCTATCCGATTACTGAGTTGAATGAGAAGTTACCTCAGTATTTAAAAAAGGCCGATCGAATTTATTACCACTTGGGACGGGATAAACCTTTCAATGATACCATCCTGAAACACTGGCAAAGGTTGATGGGACTTTATCCCAAAAACGGAACCGGACCGATGGCA
>NZ_JAAHGN010000578.1:0-4734 GCF_010672485.1 Moorena sp. SIO2C4
TAAGATTCAACAAACACTACTAGTTCTTGAATTGCGTTTTCTAATCCAGGAGTTTTGTCATAATTTTTTACTTCATCGTACCATTTGATAATGTTTTGCCAAACATCAGGATCTTTGGAAGTAAATTTTTTTAAACTAGCGATTTGCGTACTAGGTAATTGTGCTTCAGCCTGTACAACCAACTCCTCAACTATAAAGTCAAGACATTGATCAATTTCGTTCTGATTAAAATATTTAACGCTAAACTTAAATTCAGTTGGTTGCGAGCCTTTTACCTGAACGATATTGAGATGAGTCACATTCCCAGTAGCTGCCACTCGACTGTCTGGTAACATTCCTGCATAACCAAGTAAACTACCTAAGACCGTAGTTTTTGTAGCTTTGAATTCTCCCATAACAGCAATTTTAACTGGTGAAGAAGAAGATTTAACTACTTCTTCGGCTTGCTTTCGGACAATTTCAACTTGGTTGCTAATTTCAGTTAAAATCCTATCCTGCTGAAGGGATTGATTCTGAATAACCGAGTCATATTCCTCAAGTTTATTAAGTATAGATTCAGCGAACTTATTAAAATCACGCAGTTGTTCAACCTTTGACATGATAATTTAAGATGAGACCACTAATTATGACTTTGTTTAAATTTACGTAAGCGTATCTAAAGGAAACTGATCACATTTTTTTCAAATAATATTGTTCATAAAAAAAACAGATTTTTTTCGCTTCTTATCCTATATTAATAGCTCTCAAGAGTACTTCTGGTGGAGGTATTTCTTCTAAATCTCCTAAAGTTAGAGTGTCACAAATACCAGTTATTGCTCCCTTTTCTTCTAAAGATTTGTCCAATTCTTGTAGAAATTGTGCTGCTTGGGGATCTGAACCAACTTGAATAAAAGAAATACCAATTTCCGAATCCTTATCGATTCGACGAGTTGCGTTCACAAGTACATCAATTACTGGAGGCTTATCATCAGGTGCTCCATCTGTAAATACTAAGAAAATTTCCCCATTTGGTTTAGCACTACCGTTTGCTTTACGTTGGAAATAATTCTCGAGAGCATCCCGCAAAACCTCATCAAGGTATGTTCCACCCATAGGATATGTTTCTTTAAAGATTTGTTCTACCTTATTTGTCGTAACATTATCGTATCGCTTAAATCTACTCGAAAATACATAAACAGTAATCCCATCGGGGTCGATTTCTTCACAATATCTAGCATAAGCCTCTGTAGTTTCTTCCATAACCTCCCATCTAGTTTTTGTCCCCCTTTTCTCGTCCTTAATGGTCATACTGCCACTTTTATCAATAATGATGGTGTAATCACGGTCTTTTAATTCTTCTGGGACATACATAATTCTGATTACTCTGAAAATGTTGCTAAAAAACAATTCAAGCTTTGATAGCATTATATGAATTAATGTAGCAGATCAAAAATCCTAGATCGCTTCTATATAACCGACTTATATAGTCAGGGTATTGATAAACATGTAGTGATGGCATAATCTACCCGACAAACATTTATTGTAGTTATGAATAAAATTCCAAATAGCTCTTAACGGAAATCTCCAAATCTCTCCGGCAAATCCCTCCACGGTATCTCGGCTTGCTCCCGATACTTTACAATACCTCTACAATACCTCTTCTGTCAAACTAACTGATCACAGGCCCTTCGCTTCCGGAATAATTGCCCTAGTAGCACTGACAAACAGCGGTTTCTAAGGTTTTCCAATTTTTGATCAATTTCCTGTTCATTCTCCTGTACAAACTGAGTTATTGAGTGGTTGCTTGGAGTCTTTTGAGGTTTTTATCAACTCTTTTTATCAACTCCAAGAATACATATTTAGTTTTAACAAACGGTAGAAATTATTCCGCCGTACTAATAAAGTAATAAAAAATACATATATTTAGGAAATAGGGCTAGGGATTTTCCCACGGATATCTGCCTGACACTAGACAAATCAAACCTACCGAAAGCAGGGTAAAATCTTTATTATGCCTAGGAAAAGTGCCCCGGTAGCTGCACCAAGTAAGGGGGATTATTAGTAGCTGATCCTTAGGGTGAAATCTCAGTGATTTTACTTAAATTTTTTAGTATATAAATATACTTAATATTAAATGGTGGAATTTATACTTTCTTAAGATTTTTACTATAATTAATAAAATTTAAAATTTATAAAAAATTAATTAATCTTTTTTTATATTTATTCAACGTTTGTGATAATTATTTTAGTGAATGTGTTACCAATGATCAGATTATGCTATACTAATACAAATAAGACTTTGGAAACCATTTGTCAATTACCCAATCGGGAATATGCCTCTATTAATTAATGATAAAAAGAGGGGCAAGAGGGAACCTCATAAAGGTAGGTTTTTGGTAAGCATTCAGCCGTCAGCCGTCAGCCGTCAGCCGTTCGCGAACGGCTTATTTTATTCAAAAGCACCGATTGCGCTACGCGCACGCTGCGCGAACAGTAGCATGGCCATAGGCCAAGGGCTTTTCCCCAGACTTTCAATTCTGTAAAATATCGAACTATTAAATTCTCCCAAATGAGATTTATTTGAAGCATTAGGCTGAGAGCTGAAAGCTGACAGCTGAATGCTGACGCTTAAATGTATATACACTTATTTAAATAAATAAAAAAGAGGGGCTTGTGATCAGGAGTCTGTTGCCAATTATGCGATGGAAACCGTTTCAGTCAAGCGCTCCAATAGATTGTGCCACGGACCGACACCCAGCTTCTCAATCACCTCTGTTTGAGCTTGTTCCCAGAGGGGAATAGCTTCGGTCAGGTTTTCCTGGCCTTTTGCCGTTAGTGCCACCAATCGTGTCCGCCGATCCTCTCCAGGAGTGATCTCAATCAGTCCCTGCTTTTCTAAGGGCCATTTTTAGACTAATGCTCTCTTTCGGAGGACCACTGATTCGTTTCGCTTCAGTAGTGTCTAGGTCAGATTTACCCTGTGCAGACAAATCCGCTCCTGCTGTCCGGGGCGTAAGCGATCGCGTCATCGTCTCGGGATTGTACTGGAAAAGAATCACACTAGCTAGGGGGTTAGCAGGGTCTAGAGCGACTATTGCTCCTCTCAACCAACGAGGGGAAAGGGGAGATGTAGCCATGAAATCCTTGTGGTTAATAAACTGCTGTTCTCAAGTCTGTTTGAATACTTATTATTGAGCTAACTCATCAATTGTTAATTGTTAATTGTTAATTGTCAATGGTCAAAGTCAATATAGCAAGGGAGCAGGGAGTAGGGAGTAGGGAGTAGGGAATAGGGAGCAGGATATGTAAGCATTCAGCATTCAGCCATCAGCCTTCCGTAACTCAGATTAAAGTTTCGCGTAGCGTGGCCATAGGCCAAAGCTTACCTGTTTTATTCAAAAGCATTTAAAGTAGCGTGGCACAGGCTTCGACGCTGGGACTTAACCCATAAGCTGATAGCTGATACGCGACGCGCTGATAGCTTACCTCCCGACTGCCGACTCCCTACTCCCTATTCCCTTTACTATATTACTTTCTCTTAAAAATATCCTTGCGTTGGTTGAATAAAAATTCCCAAGGAACTACCATTATACTCCGTAAATCGGATTCTAGTCTATTCACTTTGTAGGTACGTGGAGCAGGAGTCACCTCCTCAAAATAGTCTGAATGTAAGCTGAAGCCAAAAGTTACCTTGTCTGGGAGACGAATTTTAGCAATTGGTCCATTGCTGATATTATCAGCAGTAAATAGCCAAGCCTCCAAGCTATCTGGGGTCAACACAGTAGTTAAAAGATACCCTTGGTTTTGGGGAATGAATTGAATACTATTTAAAATACTTCCTACAGGATACACATAAAAATCAAGCAATCCCTTGCCTAAATCACACACATGGGTGTCAGGGTTTTGTTCCTGTTCTTGTTTGATCTGCTCAGTCAGTTCTTGCCAATTCGTGTCTAGAGGAATTTTAGCGAGAACTGAAGGTAAGTCCTGTTGAGGAAGTTGATCATCCCTTAGAACTCTGTTTTTACTATCCCGAAAACTAAGATATTGACGACGACAGATAAACTGTTGGTAATATCCAGCATAAACTTGATAGAGAGCAGAGTATCCCTTTTCCGCCAAGAATTCTCGTGGATCAGCAGTGAAGAGGGTTGTGGTAAACCATCCTGGATGGACAAAGGTTTCTTCACTAATCACTTGAGTATCTTGGATCACCACTTTGCGCAAAACGCCAGGATCGAAACCAAACATCCAAGGGATACCATAATAGTCTTTATCATACTTCTCACCACTAAAGTGTTTCACATCATCCGGTCGCAAGGCTTCAGTGAGGCTAATTGTTGCTTGCTGGATCCCAACTAAATGGATATTGCCATCGATATGATGATAGTTACATAAGAAGTGATAGCTATCCCCATCAAACGTGACTAAACGGGATGGAACAGTTTCCTGGTCTGGTTTGAGTTCATCACGATCAACGATATAAATCTGTGTTTTTGGATAAGCTTTCAGAGGCGGAATCTTGACTCCTAATAGCATTGCCAATCCCATTTGGAATGGCATATCTGGAATCATAATACATTTTTCAGTTACTATCGCTGAATGAGGACTCCCCTCCAGAACTGTTCCTTCTAATTCCCAGTGTTTTAAGGTTCCTTCCCCATCCCAGGTTGTAATATAAACAGCACTGATCATATCAGTGAATAAATCCCCTGGATTGGGTTTAGATTTTAACTCACAAGTAATCAGTTGTTT
>NZ_JAAHGN010000579.1:0-4729 GCF_010672485.1 Moorena sp. SIO2C4
TTCCCTAAATCCCGACGCACTGCTTACATCAATTTGTCAAACAGAGAATGAAGTTTGGACACTGTCTCCCATGTACTTTTACCCTTTAGTTCAAAAGTTTCCTAACTTGACAACTGCCGCGAAGTCTAATGTATTTCCGTAGGGATATATCGAGCAAGACTACAATCGAGATCCTCAATGATACTATCGACTGGATCATTAAAGCCGATGGAGAGTCGAATCAGACTATCCGTAATATTTAATGATTTTCTATCCTGGTCGGATAAATAGTAGTAGGTAAAGGGAGCAAGCTGTTCGATATAAGTTTCCGCTGAACCAAAGTTAGAAGCAATATATGGAATTTTTAAGTTGTCAATGAATTCTGATGTCTCACGTTTTGAGAGTTTGAGTTCAAAGGTCACAACACCACCATACCCATTAGTAAAATATTTCTTGGATAGTTCTCGATGAGGATGAGAATCTAACCCCAAATAATAGACCTTGGAAACCAAATCATGGGAATTTAAAAACTCAGTCAGTTTTTGCCCTGAAGCATTTAAAGACTCCATTCTCAACTGAAAGGTTTTCAAGTGTTGACCCAATGTAAACACATCCCGAGGGCTAGGAATAACTCCATTGATATTTCTGAAATTTCTAATTTGAGCGATCGCTTCCTTTTTCCCAGCAACACTTCCCAGTACCACATCAGCATGACCATTGAGATATTTAGTACAACTATGAATCACTAAATCTGCCCCCCATAAACAGGGTTGAAAATTATAGGGACTGGCAAAGGTACTATCGACAACCAGAAGCGTATCGGGTTCTAACAACTCTTTGATTTTTTCAATATCTGCCAGGTAAAGATGAGGGTTAGAGGGAAGTTCTAGGAAAAGAATATTAATATCTTGACTGACTTGATCAAGTGTTCTCATCAACTCAGATAGATCCGAATTATCCAAAATCAAAGTTTTGAACCCCAGTTTCTCAAGATTCTCAAAAACACGTCTTGTGTTTTTATAGAGATAGCAAGTTGTTGCGAAACAGCTTTGAGATTTGGCGAATGCCATTAAAGTGCTGTAAATCGCACTCATTCCACTGGGAAATAGTAAGCAATCTTCAGCCTTATCGAGTTGGGCTAAAATTCCCTCTACTTCTTCCCAATTCGGATTATGATACCTGCCATAACGGCCTTTTGTGAGCGATCCTTCGTGTAAGGCTTTAACATAAGTTTCATGATCGTCATAAAAGTAGGCTGTATTTTGATAAATGGGTGTTAGAATTGAGTTGGTGTAGGATTCATGCTTTCTGACTCTGCCCATTCTCTAATCCTCCTGTAATTTCCTGTAATTTTGGACTTCTAGATTAGACTTAGACAACGACTTTATCCAAAAGATTCATAGATTTTATATAAATAAGCAACAATTTCAGAAATGATATCTGTTGTCAGATTTCCATGATGTACAATTATCCGAATAAATGCCGGAAGATTATTAAAACTAGACGAACTGACTTTGATAAAGTCATCCTGGACTACTTGATCATAGATAGCGAGATTAAGTTGATCGATTTTATCAATTTCTGCCGCCGTGTAATCTGTGATGGTTTCCTTCACTTCCATTTCTTCAGGAATAAACCAGAAACAGAGGTTAAAATACTGGGGTTCGACGACATATAAAACCCGATCCGAAAGTTGTTTCCTGAATTCTTTACGATTTTTATAGTATTTTTGAATTAAATTTTGAAAATGTTCAAGACCATGATGTTTGAACATCAACCAAAGCTTAAAGGCATAGGCTTCTCGGGAACATTGTAAAGACTTGATGCTGAGACTATATTTTCTATTCTGGTTGCTGTTAAATGGAGAATTAGGATTATGTGCGATTACTTCATCCACTAAAACAGATTTGTCTTTCACCAGTA
This sequence comes from Moorena sp. SIO2C4, assembly GCF_010672485.1. NCBI lineage: Bacteria > Bacillati > Cyanobacteriota > Cyanophyceae > Coleofasciculales > Coleofasciculaceae > Moorena > Moorena sp. SIO2C4. Next base: position 1,903 of record NZ_JAAHGN010000579.1, read on the forward strand.
AGACTGAGCATAATAGAGGGGCTGAAAGAAATTTATGAAAGTCTAATACAATTGAATCTGACAAAGAACTCAGTTTTCTAGAAAACGCTGCATCTTCACTAAAGTAAACCCCGCCTCCCCAAGCTGCATCAAGATGAATCCAAGGTTGAATCGCGAATTCTTGGAATATTTCCAGTATTTCTTCTACCGGATCGAAAGTTCCCAAGGTAGTCGAACCCAGAACACAAGCAAAGTAAATTAGATTGAGATTATCAGCTTTAATTTTGCTGACTAATTCTCGTAAATGTTCTCGATCAACGACTCCTTTTGTGCTTGTTTTAACATTGATAATATGTTGAATCCCACAAATCTTAGCAGCTTTACTGATAGAGTAATGAGAATGTTCGGAAACCAGAATGACTGATTGTCCTAAATTAACTTTTGCTCTTTGTACTGCTAAGAATACAGATGCCAAATTAGATAAGGTACCACCCGGATAAAAGATACCATCGCCTTCAGGATAACCCACTAACGGCAGGAGAGTTTCTACCATTTCTACTTCACAACGAGTAAAAATTGGCGAACATTCTTCAGTATGAATATTAGAATTAATGTAGTTAGACACGAAATCGGCAAAAACACCGATGGGGTCGGGATAGGAAAATAAGTATTTTAAGTTTTTTGGACTGTAGATATCTGGAGTAATAGACAGGGTAGATTTAACAAATTTGTCAATCCTCTCTAATCTTTCCGGTTCGGATAAACTATAGATGCCATCCAGCATCTTCAAGCATTGATCAATGTCTTGTTCTGTTAGCATCTTAAATGTTTGTACGAAGTTTAGGGTAATTCAGTCTAAGCTGTCTGGATATCGCCAATTCCAATCGTGATCAAGCCACCCAGTGCGCATCAGCGGAGATCGGAGTGGAAAAATTAGCAATTGATACAGATTTTTTGAGGCAGGAAGCCTGAAAAATTTGATACATCAATATTAGAATCTGGCGTTATCACAATAATTACGGAGACAGACCTTTGTATAATACCACATCGAATCACACGGGCAAAAACGAGGAGCTTGATAGCCCCGTGAATTCATTCCGAAAGGTCTATAGAAGCCATTTGGTATCTATGGTTATGGTCAGCAATTAGCAAAATCATTATCCTTCAGAAGAGCTTCGCCTACAGCAAATGCGCGTAGCGCACGCTACTTGAGGTGCTATCAACAATTAGCAATTTAATGATGGGGTTATACCGCAGGGTAAGCGCCTTGCGCTTACCCTGTAGATTTTTTTCTCAACTACCATAGATCTCGATCTCAAGGGGAACATCTATAGGAATATCATCTTGCTTTTCCCTCGTACCAATGCCGATCATGATTTTGAACCAAGCGTGAGCCAACTTTTTGTAACCCTCTGGGGTTAGGTGAATACCATCCTCAAGCATGTGATCAGGGGTGAATATATTGCGGTTATTAATAAATCGAATGTTCTTGTTTTTATAACTTTCTCCAGTCAGCAAATTTGCCAATAGGTTATTGTATTTATCAGCTTTATGATTCTTGAGAGTACCATCCTTAAGTGCAGAGGGCTTAATGGGGGGAATTGAATAGACAAACAAATATACCTGATCTGACCAGGCGAGAATTTTATCAATTAGTAAAATCATTTCATTGACTGTATCTTCAGGGCTTTCATTCTGAAAAAGTATGTCGTTTGTGCCAGCCATTAATAAGATAATATCCGGTCTTGCCTGCTTCAGCCAATCTTCTATTTCGGAGTTTAAATCTGACCACGCATTGGATGCTCCAACACCAGCTATGGCAAATCCCCCATGCCCTTGATGCTCTTTGTCAAACACATATGTGTTGTTTTGGCCTAAAACTATTTCGGGATTTTCTGAGGTAGCGCTACCCACAAAATTTACTCTATAGCCATTATCTTTAAACAATGCCCACAGGTCATCTCGATATCCGGCTCGATCCAATGCTTTACCACGAGTGTTTGAGTCTCCTAAAGGCATAATCTTGAGAGACCATTGATCGATGGTGAGCGCCTCTGCGGTGGGAGAAAACTGAAATAGGCTGATGCAATAAGCGGCGATTAAGGTCAATTTTGGGGAGAATTTTTGCTTCATACTATAGTTTCCTAGTAAGCTTGAGGTACAGTAACAGCAATGAGCAAACCAATTACGAAGATCATTATTGCTTAGACAATAATTTCCAGACCTGTTGAGATTGCCAAGTTTATGGACACATTCGTATATGTTTGACACCACTGGCAAGATTAGCACTCAGAAAGTTTTAGTGTACATTAGCGACCCGCATCGCGGATGAATCAATTCATCCGTTCGCTTATATCCCCCGACTAAAGTACAGGGGCTTTAGCCATCACACTTGTAAAGCAATCTATATCTTAACAAAGATATGTAACGCAATCATCATAAATTTGATGGTTACTTAACATTTATCAATGATCACCTAAAATTTATCTTAACTATTAGATTCCAGGGATAGTTATTGTGAGACAATTAGTAGTTGATATCAGGCTGTGGGGAGACTCCTCCAGCGATTTCGGCGATTTGTTTTAGTTGTCTATGAGCAGGAGCTGTATGAATGTCTTCAAAGCAATTTACTAAATCCCAGGAAAATAACGATGGCAAGATTTTTACTAGCAACTTAGGGTTTACTGCACTCTGCTTCTTAATCGGTTTAGCTAGATTTGGATATATTCTCGCCACATTGCCCGGAATCGCAGAATCCCCGACAGACCCTTCTAGAACTTGTATAGTCGATGGTTGGAAACTGGGATTAATTATCACCCACGTGCTGGTTTTTGCCCTCATCCCTCTG
>NZ_JAAHGN010000058.1:0-5952 GCF_010672485.1 Moorena sp. SIO2C4
CAACTACTAGGGTGGGCAAAGTAAGATTATCTAGAAGACTCAAAAGAACGAAACGGTTTTTGCCCACCCTACAACTACAACTACTAGGGTGGGCAAAGTAAGATTATCTAGAAGACTCAAAAGAACGCAACGGTTTTTGCCCACCCTACAACTACAACTAGTAGGGTGGGCAAAGTAAGATTATCTAGAAGACTCAAAAGAACGAAACGGTTTTTGCCCACCCTACAACTACAACTACTAGGGTGGGCAAAGTAAGATTATCTAGAAGACTCAAAAGAACGAAACGGTTTTTGCCCACCCTACAACTACAACTACTAGGGTGGGCAAAGTAAGATTATCTAGAAGACTCAAAAGAACGAAACGGTTTTTGCCCACCCTACAGGCTTAAAGAGAATCTAAGTATTTGGCTAGCAATTCCGGAATATAGTCATAGCCATCTACGCCAATGACAGCAATAATTTTTGACCGTTGCTGTGCCAAAAGGGTTTGGAAGCCTTCTTGTCCCATTTGTCCTTGCAAAATACTTAACAACCCAGCTGGTTTGCGCCAATCTTCAGACCCAATTTGCTCTAATAGATAGGCTCCTAAACTAGCGGTGTAAATCACTTTTTGCCAATCTTGCTGGCTGTAGCAAGCTTGGGCTAAGTAGGCCAAATTCACGCCTTGTAAGTACAAATCCCCAGAAAATTGGGCGGCTTGCCAGCCTTGTTCTAAAAATGCGATCGCTTTTTGATACTGCTCGACCACCACATGGGCAATTCCCAAACTACTGAAACACAAGGCTTTACTTTGCCCGACCCCATAACTCCCTGCTGGAGAATCCCCTAATCGTTCTAACAATAATCGACCTTGTTCTAGATAGTTAATGGCACTTTCATACACCTCTAGTTCTGCTTGTTGGCTATCCTGAGCTTGAAACACTTCACTGTAGCCGAAATTCACTAAAGCATTAGCTTCCCCTAACCGGTCTCCAGCTTGACGAGCCAGTATTAATGCTCGTTGACTATAGTTAATGGCATCAGCATAATTCTCTTGCTCGACACAAATCCGACTGAGGTGATTGAAATTAGCAATTTCACACAATCTATCCCCAGCCTCACGGGCAATATCTAAGGCTTGCTGATGGAAGTTATTGGCTCGATCATAGGCTCCTTGAGACCAAAGGGAATAACCCAACAAGGTTAGAATCCGGGCTTTCTCCTCGGTTCGGTCTACTTGCCGCAGGGGTTCATCTAGGTAATTCAGGGCATCTTGGAGATAGTTGCCGCTAAAGTTAGCAAACACACCACCGTAGAGGGGGAAGTAGTCCCGTTGGGCAAAGGTGCGCAGAATTTGCAGACAAACCTGAAAACAGCCATTTGCGATCGCGTAGCGGCTCGTACCGAGCATCGCATTGCCGTTGCTACTACTTGCTGTCTGGTTCAAAACATTAGCTAACCTAGACCAAATGACAGCAAATATGATAAAGGTAGAAATCGATAACTTTGCTCCCATCTTGGAGTCATATACCATTTTATCGAACCAATTCACCAGTCCTCGCTGCAAGCACTGGAGAATCACAGCCAATTCCACCCAAGCCTCTAGTTCCAAACTGGGCTGAGTATCTGCCCATTCATGGAAGGATTGATTTAGCGCTAGAGTTTGAAATAAAGACTGGGGTAACGGGCTATCGACCTTTTTCTCCCACAGCCCCCAAGGGCCACGCTGTTCCGGAGTACCCTCAAATCCCAGTGAGCCTCGACTTTGGTCATAAATCCAACTCACTAGATAATCTTCCAAGCGTTGCCAAGATGCCAAACCCGCCGTAATCCCAGCGGCCAGTTGTCCAAGGTCTTTAGCAGTATCAGATTCAGAAGCTTGTTGTGCCTGTTGCTTTAGGGGTTTAGCCAGGCTCGCCAGTTGTTGTAAAGTTAGCGGTGGTTGTTGATTGGGGTCAATCACTCGCAATAAAGCCGTAAAGCGCTCAGCCGGTTCAGCAGTAGTAATGGATTGAATAGCGCTAGTGATAGTTTCAGAAACTCGGTTTTCTTCCTGCCACTGTTCCCATTCACCACGAATGGTATTAAGCGCCCTGAGTTTCCGAATTGCCTTGGCTTGCTTCAATTCACTTTTAGGATTATCTATTTCTGCCTGAGTCATATCGAAGCGCTGATCAAGGCAACGTTCAAAAATTTCCCCAGTGCCAACCTGAACGCCCGCCACCAACATCTGATAGACCTGGGATTTAGAACGGATTTTCCCCTTCAGGGTAGTTTTGACAATGTCATCAATTAATTCAAAATAGCGATCGCCCAATCCCATCTCGTTAGACATAAACCTTTTGCCTGATTAGTGCCGACTTTCCTCAAAAATAGCTCAAAATCAGAATAGACTTCTGGCAAGTCTAGTTAACCGTCAACTTGACATCCTCCCGCCGCTAAATCTGGCGATTATAGCGGGGGATTCCTAAGACTCACGACTTAGGTTTCTGCTTCCTTCTCCCTTTTTGGGAGTTTTTCGCACCCGCCTTCCGAGACTTACTCTGTTCAGGTCTTATGGTCGCTCCACAGACTGACACGGCAAGCCCTGCCGCCAAAATATTAATTGATGCGTTAATATCGCGATCGTGGTGAGTGTTACACAATGGACAATCCCACTCTCGGATGCTTAGAGGTAAAGATTCGACGCGATTGAGGCATACAGAACACAACTTACTACTGGGAAACCATCTGTCAATAGAAACAGCTTTACGGTTGTACCACTCTGACTTGTACTTGACCTGACGGATTATTTCTGCCCAATTTGCATCACTGATTACCTGAGCTAGTTTGTGATTTTTGACCATGTTTTTTACAGCTAAGTCCTCAAACGCAATCAATTGGTTTTCTGAGACCAGTTGAGTAGTTAGCTTGTGAGTAAAATCTCTTCTAGCGTCTTTGATTTTTGCGTGTACCCTGGCAACCTTTAACCTGGCTTTGTTACGATTGTTAGATCCCTTCTGTTTTCGCGACAAAGCTTTTTGGTATTTAGCCAGTTTTTTCTTTAGCTTTTTGAAATGCTTGGGGTTGGCAATTTTATCCCCGTCACTGGTTGTAATTAGACTGGTAATTCCTAGATCAAAGCCAACTCGTTTATCCGTTGGGGGCAAACTCAAGTCTCTATGGTCATGAAACCTGATTGAGATATGCCAACGATTGGACGGATCTAAACTAATTGTAACGGTACTTGGATTGCAGTTTGCAGGTAACTGACGACTCCACCGAATAGGCAAAGGTTCTTTGCATTTAGCCAAATAGATCTGGCCATCCTTCCATTTAAATGCAGATTTGGTGAATTCTGCACTACCACCATTCCGCTTTTTCTTGAAGTTTGGATATTTAGTGCAACCCGCAAAGAAGTTCGTAAAAGCAGTTTGAAGGTGTCTTAATCCCTGTTGAAGTGGAACACAACTGACTTCATTTAAAAATAATAAGTCATCCTGTTTTTTCCACTCTGTCAACATTGAGGAAGTTTCTTTATAGCTGATCCGTTTTTGGTGTTCATACCATCCTTTCGTCCTAGCGTCTAAAGCTTTGTTGTAAACAAGCCTTACACAACCTAGAGTTCTCCTCAACAGATTCTCCTGTTCAGGGGTTGGGTAAAAACGGTAACGGTAAGCTTTTTCATTCATGCTCACATTTTAAGCTGTTCCGTGTGAAATGTCAAGTGGACACAATTCCTGAGGGGCTGTGTGCGGAACCTGCGTCCGCACTTTATAAGCCCCGTCTCCCGCTAACCCTTCGGGTATAACGGGAGTCTCCTTGCTCTTAAGGATGATTCGGCAATGTTACAGTAAACAAAGTCCCCTTACCCAACTCAGACTTAACTTTGATCGTTCCTTGATGAGCTTCGAGAATTCGTTTGGAAAGATATAGTCCTAAACCACTACCTGAGCGTTTGTGGCTACCCTGGCGAAACCGTTCAAACAACTGTTTTTGGTCTTCTGGGGATATACCAAAACCAGTATCTTCCACCTCAATCACCACCCACGTCTGATGCCCTTCACTAGTGTTGGGACTATTCCTCAGACGAACCGTCACAGAACCATTGTCAGTGAATTTAATGGCATTTCCTACCAAATTGGTGAACAATCGGTGCAATTCTAAGCGATCGCTCATCACTATGGAGTTAAGCTGATTCGCGCTCTGATAGTCCAAAGACAGTTTTTTATCACGAGCTAGGGCAGACAGTTCTTGGATGACTTCCTCAATAACCTGTTGTACAGGAATGGCAGAGAAAGACAAATACTTCCGACCGGCTTCATAGCGATAGACTTCTAGTAACGTATTCACCATAGTCAGCAAATTGTGGTTACTGCGAGTCATGGTGACTATGGCTTCCAGGACTGGAGGGGGAATTTCTCCCAAAGCTCCCTGCTGCATCAGGTTTAGGATGCGATCTGCTGCTACTAAAGGGGTGCGCAAGTCATGGGTAAGCCGAGAGACAAAATCTTCTCGTTGCCGAGCAATTTCGTCCCGTTCATCCACACTATGTTTGAGGCGCAAAAGCGATCGCACTCTGGCCAGCAATTCATCTACTTCTACTGGTTTACGAATAAAATCATCCGCCCCCATATCCAGTCCTTTGACCACACTGGGATGATCATAAGCGGTGATCAACAAAATTGGTATAAACGGTAACTTGGGATTGGAGCGGATGCGCTTGGTTACTTCAAAGCCATCCATTTCTGGCATCATCACATCCAATAGCACCAATTCCGGCGGAGATATCTCTATTTGCTCTAGGGCAACCCGACCATTCTCGGCCAAACTCGTCTCGTACCCCTCTTCTTCTAAAAGCGTCTGCAGTAGAAACAAGTTGTCAGGGGAATCATCGACAGCCAAAATCTGATCTTTTTTGGAAGGGCGGGTTAGAGGTAAAGCATTCATTGAATCTTTTGTTGGTAAGTCAGAAGTGGAAACCCCTGTCATTGATGTATGGGGAGCGGGCTAATTAGTGGGTCGGCAAACCATTGCACACAGCCCCTCAGCAACTTCCCCCTTACACAAACAGCAGCCTGAGTTCGCTTCATTATGGCAAATTGGGCTTTACAGGCAAAGAAAAAATTGCCAATAGCCAAGGTCGTTGAAACCCTTAGGGATTAAAGGCTTAGTCCAATTGTTAATTTTCCTTGTTTCTCACCGCCACTATGCAGCGCGTTTCAATTTTTGTAAACTGGAAGGAATGGTTTGAGTTAGATCATAATTTTTTGTAAATTATTCTGGTAACCTATGTGCGACTATGGTAATATCAGCAGCTTATAAAGCTACATTTGCTGCACCAGTCAAAGCTCCTGAACGCTCTGGTCAAGTTACCCGAAAGCCTTATCCCAAATATAAGGTAATTGTGTTAGACGATGATTTTAACACGTTTCAGCATGTTCACGACTGTCTGGTCAAGTATATCCCTGGGATGACAAATGATCACGCCTGGGAGCTCACCCATCAAGTTCACAACGAAGGTCAAGCCATTGTTTGGGTCGGTCCCCAGGAACAAGCGGAACTCTACCACCAACAGCTTTCTCGTGCTGGCTTAACCATGGCTCCCTTGGAGGCTACATAGTATTATGAGCCAACCCAAAGACGGCAGACTGGTTTGGAATCACTCTACCCACATTCAGGGTCTCATTCCAGTTCTCCAACGACTCACCGATTACCCAGGTATTCAAACCATTACCCCTGCTGTCCTTGGGCGGGCAAGAAGTCACTGTCCTAAATTACAGTTAAAAGTATCAGTGCCAATTCGTGGGGGATTCAAGGTGATTGCTAGGTCTGGTAAAAGCTTTCAAGAGGTGTTCATCCTCACCAACTTGAGTAAAGTGGAATTAGAAAAAGCGATCGCTCAATCACTAAAACGATAAGTAGATAGAATTTAGAATTTAGAATTTAGAATTTAGAATTTAGTTGTAGGGTGGGCATTGCTTGAAATCAACCC
>NZ_JAAHGN010000058.1:6052-14825 GCF_010672485.1 Moorena sp. SIO2C4
ACTTGAGTAAAGTGGAATTAGAAAAAGCGATCGCTCAATCACTAAAACGATAAGTAGATAGAATTTAGAATTTAGAATTTAGAATTTAGAATTTAGTTGTAGGGTGGGCATTGCTTGAAATCAACCCCCAACCCAGGCAGAATTCATCTGAGCAATGCCCACCAACCAGGATACCTTAGGCCTGTTTCCAACTCCCAAACATTCTGGAATTTACATCAGTCTTTGCCCACCCTAGGGTATTGGTGGGCATTGCCCATATCATTGATAGCTGTTCAATCATGATATTCCGAGAGCAATGCCCACCCTACAATTTTACTTGAGTAAAGTGGAATTAGAAAAAGCGATCGCTCAATCACTAAAACGATAAGTAGATAGAATTTAGAATTTAGAATTTAGAATTTAGAATTTAGTTGTAGGGTGGGCATTGCTTGAAATCAACCCCCAACCCAGGCAGAATTCATCTGAGCAATGCCCACCAACCAGGATACCTTAGGCCTGTTTCCAACTCCCAAACATTCTGGAATTTACATCAGTCTTTGCCCACCCTAGGGTATTGGTGGGCATTGCCCATATCATTGATAGCTGTTCAATCATGATATTCCGAGAGCAATGCCCACCCTACAATTTTACTTGAGTAAAGTGGAATTAGAAAAAGCGATCGCTCAATCACTAAAACGATTAAAACGATAAGTAAAAAAGTTGGTGCTACAGGGAGCTATTCTATAATTCTTCATTCTACATTCTACATTCTACATTCTTCATTCTTCATTCTTCATTCTTCATTATGATTGCTCACACGCCCCAATACTGACCCAAGTGCTGGAACCATCATCCCAATGCTCTTTTTTCCAAATCGGAGCATTATGCTTCAAGGTGTCAATAGCATATTTACAAGCTGCAAAGGCTTCTGAACGATGAGGACAGCCAATAGCGACTAACACGCTAATTTCCCCAATTTTTAAGCGACCGATGCGATGATGGATTACCACCCGATTCACATCAGACCATGAGGCACGAATCTGGGCAGCAATTGAGGAAAATACCCGTAATGCCATGGGCTCATAAGCTTGATACTCTAATGCTACCACTGGTTTCCCATCAGTCTGATTACGGACTGTGCCACTCATCATCACCACAGCTCCATTAGCCGGATCTTCAGCAAGGGCGTAAAGTTCTGATAGGGATAAGGGAGCGATGGTGATTGAAAAACTATCTACCGTTTGCTTTTCAGTGATCTTGGGCAGGGGAGTCATTGCCTGAGAATTCTAAGAAGTGTTAAGATTAGTAACAAATTCAGCTATAATATAGTTTATTTATATTTGTTGGTTGGATTTAATCAATACCCAACCTTAGCCCCATGTTCCGATTTGTTTAAAATACTTTAAAAATTAGGAGCAGGTGCTCTAAATTCAGATAGTATACCTAAATAATATTCAAATAATATTAAATTAAATCAGAAGTTTTTTCTCTGACAAGGGCAATGATGGCGTTGTGGAGGGCTATTTCTCAGTAGCCCACAAACATCTGCCGTTAATCCATTGATGCTACCTATCCTTAACCTCAAGCTAATTCAAGTCAAGCTCATCCTAGCTGATCAGTGATCAGTCTTATCGTCTTGAGCAACAGCCAACCTAGGGCTGATCATAACTAGGGCTGATTATAACCCGTTTGGAGATTATTTGATGGCAGGAGGAGAAGAGGCTGATGAACCAGCAAAGCTGGCAGCCCAAAACTCTTATAAAAGAATTACTGACCCTGAGCTCCAACAGGCGTTTGATGATGTCACAGCATTAGCCGCACAAATTTGCCAAACGCCCATGGCTCTGATTACCCTGATTGACTGTTACTGTCAATGGTGTCAGTCTAATCTGGGCTTAGATGAAACGTCAATAAGTCAAAATACCTTTTTATCCGGCCATCGGATTGAGTCAGCTGAGGTATTGGTAGTTCAGGATACCCTGGCTGATCAACGGTTTGCCACTGATCCTTTAGTTACTGCTGAGCCTCATATTCGGTTTTATGCTGGAGTTCCCCTAATTACCTCTGAGGGATACCCTCTGGGAACACTTGCCGTAATCGATCAAGTGCCAAAGGAACTTCAGCCACAACAGTTAGCGGGATTACAAGCCTTAAGTCGTCAACTGATCAGCCAACTGGAGCTAAAACAACAGTTAGCGGATTTACAGCAGCCTCAGTTAGAAAACCAAGGTTTTGAACCTGAATTTACCCAGGTTGACCAAGAACTGCTGGATTTTTTAGAAAATGGCTGCGTTGGTCTCCATTGCGTGGATAGCAATGGCATTATCCTGTGGGCTAATCAGGCAGAGTTAGATCTGCTGGGTTACAACGCCGACGAGTATATCGGTCACCACATTGGTGAATTTTACCCGGAGCAAGAGGTAATTGAAGATATCCTGGCCAGACTAACTGCTGAAGAAACCTTAAAAAACTACGAAGCCAGACTCTTGTGCAAAGATGGCTCGATTCGCCATGTGCTGATTAACTCTAATGTCCTCTGGAAAAATGGCAAATTTGTCCATACCCGATGTTTTACTCGTGACATTACTGAATGGAAACGGATCCAGCAAGAACGCGATCGCTTTTTTGACCTCTCCCTGGATTTGCTGTGTATAGCTGGTTTCGATGGCTACTTTAAGCGCTTGAGTCCTTCCTTTACTAGCACCTTGGGTTACACCGAAGCAGAACTAAAAAGCACCACGTTTTTCAATTTTGTCCATCCCGATGACCGAGGAGCAACCAGGGCGGAAATAGAACAATTGGGGACTGGCATCCCTACTGTCTACTTCGAGAATCGCTATCGCTGTCAAGATGGGTCTTATAAATGGCTAGCCTGGGCTGCTTATCCAGTAGTGAACGATGGTTTAATTTATGCGATCGCACGGGACATTACCGAGGCCAAACAAAAGCAAGCCAGCCTCGAAGAGAGTGAAGCTCGCTTCCGGATGATGGCTGATCATGCCCCAGTAATGATCTGGATGTCAGGCACTGATAAACTTTATAACTTTTTCAATCAGCTTTCGTTGAACTTCACCGGTAAGACCCTCGAACTTGAATTGGGCAAGGGCTGGGCTGAAGGGGTGCATCCTGATGACCTAGAGTTCAGCTTCAATACCTATATATCTGCCTTCGACGCCAGAGAAAATTTTCGCATGGAGTACCGCTTGCGACGTAGGGATGGGCAGTATCGTTGGATATTAGATATAGGCACTCCCCGATTTACCCCCAATGGGGACTTTGCCGGTTACATTGGTTCTTCCATTGATATCACTGAGCGCAAACAGGCGGAAGAGGCCCTGCGTAGACAGGGTCTGATTTTTGAGAGTATCTTCGATGGGATCATAATCACGGACTTAGCCGGTAGGATAATTGATTGGAATCCTGCTTCAGCGCGAATATTCGGCTACACCAAAGCTGAGGTATTGGGTAAAACTGCAGGGATTTTGCACCGACCGGAAGAGGCGGCTGTTCTAACCGAGCAGATTATCCAGGAGATGACCAGTTCGGGACGTTGGTCTGGGGAGATTCACTTTATTGGCAAAGATGGCAAGTGTGGGGTGTGTGAAACGGTGGTAGTACCTCTTTATGATCAGCAAGACAATATGGTGGCAACCATTGGTCTAAACCATGATATTACCGAGCGGGAGCAAAATCAGCAGCAATTGTATCAGAGCGAGGCTCGCTATCGCGCTATTGTCGAAGATCAAACAGAACTGATCTGTCGTTTCCGTCCTGATGGAACTCTTACCTTTGTCAATGGTGCCTACTGTCGCTATTTCAGCAAGTCAGAGCAAGAGTTGATTGGGCAACGGTTTTTGCCATTGATTCCCGATCAGGATCTCAAAAGGCTAGAACAGTGTATTACTTCTCTAAGCCCGGAGAATCCGGTAGAAACGGTTGAACACCGGGTGATTATGCCCACAGGAGAGATTCGCTGGCAGCAGTGGAGCGATCGTGCCATCTTTAACGAGCATGGTCAATTAATTGAGCTCCAGGCAGTAGGGCGGGACATTACTGAACACAAGCACGCAGACGAGCAACTTTTGCAAAAGTCTCAGGCTCTGGAAACCTTCAGTAACAACCTCAAACACCTACATCGGCTGAATACCACCAATTACCAAAACTTTGACTTGCTGTATACTGACTATCTGGAGACGGGTTGTGAAATTTTAGGCATGCCCACTGGCATTATTAGTCAAATACACCTTAATTCCTACACCATCCTGTCGGTCAGGTCTGATCTAGAAGGGTTAGTCTCTGGCTCAGAGTTTGAATTAAAAAATACCTATTGTGCTGTAGTCGTTCGCGAAAAAAAGACCATTTCCTATACTCATGTAGGTGAGATGGAGCTAATGCATGCTCATCGAGTCTACCAAACTCTAAAACTTGAGTCCTATATCGGGACTCCCATATTTGTCTATGGTGAAGTCTACGGCTCCCTCAATTTTTCCTCAACCCAGGTCAGAGAAAGGGATTTCCAGCCTCACGAACGGGAAATTGTAGAATTAATGGCTCAAAGTCTTGGTCGATTAATTGCAGCTCATCAAGCGGAAATAGAGCGCCAACAGGCAGAAGCTGCACTGCTCGGTAGTGAATCGACCCTGCGTAGTTTTTTCAACAGTTCCGCACTATTGATGGGGGTCGTGGAACTGTTGGATGATGACATCCTGCATATTTCTGATAATAACAGTACAGCGAATTTTTTCGGGACTACACCCGAGGCCATGCAGAATCGGTTAGCCAGTGAGTTGGGGGCACCCAAAACTCATATCCATCGGTGGATTACCCATTACCGAGAAAGCCAACAAAGCAATCAGCCCATTTCCTTCGAGTATGATCACACCACTGAAACCGATACCCGCTGGTTATGCGCCACTGTATGCCCAATTCCCGACACAACCACTCCTCGCCCCCGATTTTCCTATGTGGTGGATGACATTACTGAGCGTAAGTTAGCAGAGCAAGAACTCAAGCGCCAAAATCAGCGATCGCAATTGTTTTCAGAAATTACCCTGAAAATCCGCCAGTCTCTACAACTGGATCAGATTCTGCAAACGGCGGTTACAGAAGTGCAACAATTTCTCAAGGCTGACCGAGTTGTACTGTTCCAACTGAGTTTTGATGGCTGGGGGAAAGTGCTTCAAGAAGCAGTAGTACCTGGTTGGCCAATCATGCTCGGACAAAGCATCGAAGATCCTTGCTTTCATGAAGAGTACCTGGACCAGTATCGTCAGGGAAGGGTTAGCAACATCTGTGACTTAGAAAAATCTGATATCCAAGCTTGCCATGTAGAAATGCTGCAACAGTTTGGGGTAAAAGCTAACCTAGTGGTGCCAATTCAGCAACAAGACCAACTTTGGGGTTTGCTCATTGCCCATCAGTGTTCGAATCCACGACAATGGACTAACTTTGAAAGTGAATTGTTGCAACAACTGGCCGACCAAATTGGTATTGCCTTAGCCCAAGCCCAGCTTTTAGGAACAGAAACCCGTCAGCGTCAGGAACTTGCCCGTTCTAATGCTGAACTGCAACAGTTTGCCTATGTAGCATCCCACGATCTACAAGAACCCCTGCGCAAGATTCAGGCATTTGGCGATCGCCTTCAGACAAAGTATCATGAACAGTTAACGGAGCAGGGTCAGGACTACCTGGAACGGATGCAGAATGCTGCAGCACGGATGCAGGTGTTAATCAATGACTTGCTTAGCCTTTCCCGGGTGACCACCAAGGCCAGACCTTTGGTTGCGACTAATCTGGCTCAAGTGGTGCAAGAGGTACTCTCTGATTTAGAACTACGTATCCAGCAATCTGGTGGCGTAGTGGAAGTCGGTGAACTACATACTATTGAAGCTGATCCAGTGCAAATGCGTCAACTTTTGCAAAACCTGATCAGTAACGGACTTAAATTCCGACCAGAACCAAGAGGTAACCTCGTTAAAATTTATAGCCAACTGCTTCAGGAAAGTTTTCCCTTAAGTTATGGAGGCGCAACCGTTAATCAGCGTTGTCAGATCATAGTCGAAGACAATGGTATTGGGTTTGACCCCAAGTATGGCAATCGCATTTTCCAAACCTTTCAACGGCTCCATGGTCGCAGCGAATATGAAGGAACCGGCATCGGTCTAGCTATCTGCCGTAAAATTGTGGAACGCCATAATGGTAGCATCATGGCAGAGAGCACACCAGGACAGGGGGCTAAGTTTATTGTTAGGGTGCCGATTAAACAAAATTGAAGCTGGAAGATTGTTCGCGTAGCGTGGCCGAAAGGCCAAGGTTAAAGGTTAAAGGTTAAAGGTTAAAGGTTAAAGGTTAAAGGTTAAAGGTTAAAGGTTAAAGGTTAAAGGTTAAAGGTTAAAGGTTAAAGGTTAAAGGTTAAAGGTTAAAGGTTAAAGGTTAAAGGTTAAAGGTTTAAGCTTAAACGTTAAATAATGAAAACATACTAGTAGTTGAGTGACTAATCCATAAAATACTTCAAATTTACACCTTTATACTTCATAACCCCTTCATAATGCCTTTATAATTCCTTTATAATTTTTGGTCGAGGAGATAATGCTGAGTGAATGAAAGCCGAAATCCCGTGATAATTTTAATGGCAGATGATGATCCGGATGATTGTCTATTGGCAAGGGAGGCTCTGTTAGAGAGTCAGTTGACCGATGAGCTATACTTTGTCAGTGATGGCGAGGAATTGATGGATTATCTGTATCACCGTGGTAAACACAGGCAGGCGAGCATGTCCCCTCGTCCAAGTTTAATCCTACTGGATTTGAATATGCCGAAAAAAGATGGTCGTGAGGCCCTCAGAGAAATTAGGGCTGATCCTAATCTACGAGTTATACCAGTTGTAGTGCTGACTACCTCAAAGGCTGAAGAAGATATCTATCACAGTTATAACTTAGGAGCAAATTCTTTCATCGTTAAGCCTGTCACCTATAGTTCCCTAATTGAGGTGATGGAAACGTTAAAAAAGTACTGGTTGGACATCGCCGAATTGCCCCCCGAAGGGAATAGATTGCCCTAACCGACTACCATGAGTAAATACTCACAACCGCCAGCTGAACGTTCTGATGTTTCTACTGATGTTTCTACTGTATCACTAAAAACTGATCCACTCAGGACTATTTCCAAAACCGACCCTCATCAATGTTCGTTGATCACAAAGCCAGCAAATTGCTTACCCTTTTCAGAACTCAGAACTCACCACCCTCGACTAATTTCCTTCGATTCCTCTGGTGCCAGACCAATGTACAACCCTTTGGTTAACGTATTACTCGTTGATGATGACGAAGATGACTATATTATAACTCGTGATTTACTGTCGGAAAACCGGAGAGCTAGATTTAGCTTGACTTGGGTGGCAACCTATGCTAAGGGCTTAGAAATGATTGGTCAGAACCACCATGATGTTTATCTACTGGACTACCGTCTTGGTGAGCATAATGGACTTGAACTCCTAGGTGAAGCCATTGCCAGGGGGTGTACAGCACCGATTATCCTCCTAACTGCTCAGGGAGACCATGAGGTTGACATGGAAGCCATGAAAGCTGGGGCAGCAGATTACCTGGATAAGAGTCAACTTAGAGGACCTTTACTAGAGCGTTCCATCCGCTATGCCCTTGAGCGCCAGCAAGCGCAACAAAAAATTCGGGAACAAGCAGCGTTGTTGGATGTGGCAACCGATGCCATTCTGGTTCGGGATCTAGACAATACTATCTCATTTTGGAATAAAGGAGCGGAGTGTCTATACGGTTGGCAGGCAGCAGAAGTGATTGGAAAAAAAGAGCATCTACTGCTGTACGAACAAGCACCAGCTGACCTAGCCGAGGCAGACCAAAGTGTTGCCAAAACAGGGGAGTGGTATGGTGAGTTGAATCAAGTCACCAAAGATGGCAAAGAAATTATTGTTGAAAGTCGCTGGACTTTGGTGCAAAATCCTCAGGGACAGGCCAAATCAATCTTGATTGTCAATACTAATATCACTGAAAAAAAACAACTGGAAACCCAGTTTCTCCACGCTCAGCGCATGGAGAGCATTGGTACCTTAGCTGGGGGCATTGCCCATGATTTGAACAACTTATTAGCTCCTATTCTAATGTCAGCTCAACTGTTGCAGCTGAAAATCTCAGATCAGCGGCATTTGCAACTCCTAAAAACTGTAGAGAATAATGCTAGGCGGGGGGCTGGTTTAGTCAAGCAAGTTTTATCCTTTGCTCGGGGTATTACAGGTCAACGAACGGTTTTACAAGTCAGGCATTTGATTCGGGAAATTCGCCACATTATCCTAGAAACATTTCCCAGATCCATTGAATTGTCTACGGATATAGACCCCAATCTTTGGTCTGTATCTGGGGATGCCACACAACTGCACCAAGTTTTGATGAACCTCTGCATCAATGCTCGTGATGCTATGGTTGATGGTGGAACGTTGACATTGTCTGCTCAAAATATTTTTTTAGATCCAAACTATGCCAGGATGCATATTGATGCCGATGTCGGTCCCTACATTGTGGTGACCGTTGCTGATAGTGGCATTGGTATTCCCCTGAAAATACAGCCAAGAATTTTCGAGCCATTTTTCACTACTAAAGAAATCGGTCAAGGTACAGGACTGGGTTTGTCTACTGTCAGAGGTATTGTGAAAAGTCACGGCGGTTTTGTAAATGTGTATAGTGAATTGGGCGTAGGTACTAACTTTAAAGTATATTTGCCAGCAGTAGAACACTTCCCAATTCCTTCCGAGGAAGAACTAGAACTA
>NZ_JAAHGN010000580.1:0-4722 GCF_010672485.1 Moorena sp. SIO2C4
TCCACTCATGGAGTAGCAACCGCTGTCGATGCTTGTCTACTTGGGGGCCCTGCTAGTGGGAGCAGTTAATGGAGTAAGCAAAGAAGAACTGCTTTCGGAACTCTATTGCCCCATTCCTCAATACTGGCAAGAAAACCCAATGGTTGGGGAAATACACGAAATTGCCACAGGATCCTTCAAATACCGCCAGCCCCCAGAAATTAAGGGGACAGGTTATGTAGTCAAATCCTTAGAAGCCGCGTTATGGGCCTTTGAGCACAGTAGCTCGTTTCGGGAAGGCTGTCTGTTAGCCGTCAACTTGGGTGATGATGCTGATACCACCGGGGCAGTTTACGGACAATTGGCAGGGGCATTTTATGGATATCAAGGGATACCAGAATCTTGGCGTTACCGACTAGTTAAACGGGAGCTGATTGAGTCCACAGCTGACCAACTATTTGCCCTCGCTCAAAGCGCTTAAGTTATATCAAGTAAGTTATATCAATAGTTATAGCGTTTCAAATACTTATGAAGTACATTCCATTTGCTTCCCCCCTCCCACCCTTCCGCCAGCAGTAGGGGGAATTCCGACTCCCGACTCCCGACTCCCTAAAACCCTAAGGGCGAAAGTCCCTCACCCAGAAGCCAGGGGACTTGATATTAAATAGAATAGACCTGACCATCAATTAATAATCGGGTAATTCCTTTAGCTTGCAAATAGGAAGAGGTCTTCTGAAGCATCTGAGCATCAGGAACCTTGATGACTCGCTCAGAACGGTTAGAAAAACGCCGTGCTACCCTATGGTTTTCAAATACTGGCAAGGTTGTCTCTTGAACTTCTTCGTCAGGAATTTGTCCGAGGTCGCTAAACTCATTCAGAGGGCGAGCAATTAACTCCGCCGCTCGGCTGACTACCAAATAGCAGGTTTTAGGAAGAGAAGCTTCCGAGAGGGGCAAAATTTCAATGTAAGAACCGCTTTTAGCCACAGAGGTTCTGATGGATTCGTGAATCTCAGGATCTGGCAAGTCATCGTCCCAATCTTCATCTAGGTCATCTAGATCATCTAGGTCATCTAGGTCATCTAGATCATCTAGGTCATCCAAATCCTCTAAATCATCATCTTGATCCAAATCCCCTAAATCTTCGTCCAGCAACTCAGCGAATCTCCTAGTTGCTAGTCCCTTATCCTCAGGTAAGAATTCATCTTGGTCATCAACAGACTTATCTTCATCTGAACCTGATGTGGTAATATCTAGTTGCAGTTGGGTATGTTGCTCCTCTTCCTCCACTGGTGGTTGAGTAGCCACAGAGGAACGCTTACGCCGCCGACGTCCATCAGTAGAGGTTGAAGTCAATAAATCACTGATAGATTCTGCTAATGGTTCATTTGCTAATGGTTCATTTTCGAGTCCAACTAGTGATGATTGAGCTGCTGAATCTACCACAGGCTTAGCCGTTTTGACAGTAGAAGAGGAAACATGATCAGCAGTACGATTAGAGCGCTTTTGTTGGATTAGAGCCTCGTATTCTGGCTCCAACAAGTTGCTCTTAAGGATACGGCTAATGGTGGAGTTACTAACTCCATAACGGTCAGCCAGCGTTGAAGTTGTCTCTGCTGTCTGTCGATATAGTTCTAGGATGTCCTGTTTATCGACATCAGATAGTTTTCTTGGACTCATGCTACTTTTTCAGCTCGCCTGCGTGAACCACGACGGGAACGGCTCGATATTTGATATTCCAGGGCAGCCCCTATTGCAAACAATACACCACTGAATACAAAAAAGACTTCTGGTAAACCGCCACTTTCGTAGTTCGGTCTAGTCTCAGCATACTTAAACCACATATCTGCAATGTACAGGCAAAATGTGGCAGCGGCAATCATTTGCCAGGATTGGGAAAAACGTCCACCCCAAAACGCTAACAGTAGGGATGAGGCAATAATCAGCAGAATTACATCGAAAGCAATGTAGAGGGTCGTCAATTGGTTTGAATAGGCACTCAGTGAGTTGTCAAGTTCAATAGCCCACCTTGGAGAATTATGATCGGTACTCTGATTTGCCTCAGAGTTGGTTATTTCAGATGGCTCTGCCGAGATGACCATAGCATTATTGTCCTTGACCGGAACTGCTGTGGTCGAGTCAGAAATAGAATACGCAATTATCAAATCACCAGATTCAGGAGTGCTGGATTCGAGGGAAGGGGCAAGTAACAGCAAAGCAGCTAAGGCCATCCCCACTATGGCAATCGCTACAATCGTTAACCCTTGCCAAAGTTCTAAGTTTAAGCGCCTGGGAATAACTGCTAAAAACATGCCTACCCCAAGACATACGTAGGACGATAAGTAAAACACATCTGCTAGTGATACATCAGGGTTAAGGTGAAAATACAGCTCCCACACACCGAATATCAAGTCACCCATCAAATAGAACAGATTCCCCAGACCAAGTCCTAGCCAGACATTTCGTCCACTGGCAATCTGAGGGCTACGCCAATTTCTGAAACAGAGAATACTTGCTACTAGGAAGGGTATACATTCTAAAAAGTAGGTAGTAATCAGGTACCAAAATGGACTTTCTTGCCCAGGGGATGTAATCCCAAACAGCAAGAAGAATAATAGGGAGATAATCGCCCAAGCAATACCACCATAGATGATGGTATTGCTGCTGAGGGGGGATAGATTACCTGATGACCGTTCTGCAGAGCTGCTCATAAGGAATTTCACACTTATCACTGACTAGCACAATAAGACTATGGTTAGGCAGCTAAAATATCTATGATTCTTAAGCTTATTTTCAATTGTAGATTATTGCCATAGATTACCAAGATCAGAGTTGTTAAGCCAGTTGATAAACTGAGTTTGCTCCTGAGGGGGCATATCCTGCAATATATCGCTAACCCCCTGAGCAAAGTTGGTATTGCCAAAATAGTCTTTACCTAAGCGATAGAGTTCTTGCAACAGGGTGATCAAATCATGTTCTTCCCAGGTAGGAAAATCAGAGTTGGTAAGGGGGTCGATTTTGAGCAATTGTTGTACAGCTTGGGTCGATTCAACCTGGGGAAAGTTTAAATCTATCAAGATCTTGGCGATATCCTTCTGAAACAACCCAGCTTGTCTAGCTCCTAAGAAGTCTTCCACATCCATATACACCGTCTGTAGTAGCAAAAGACAGGCTTGAATGTAGGATACCCTAGTGCCCTCAGAGCTGGGTTCAGTGCCTAATTGCTCCAGACGGATTTTTCCCCAAACGCTGTAGCGGTCAGGTTCTTCCAACAATACACAAGCTTTGCCCCGATTATCGGTGAGGTCTCGCCAGAAAGCTATGGCTTCCTCTTCCTGAGTGGAACCAAATACACTGAGCAGGCGAAAGGTTTGCCCCTGGTAATTGAGAATCGGGATTTGCTGCTCCCTCTGTGGGTGCTGAATACTAGAGATTTCAACATCCTGCCTTTTCAAAATAAACATGATACTGGCACATGACTCCTGACAGGGTCAGGGGGTGCTGTTGACGAAGTGTTCTAACCCCCTAGTACTCTGTCAATTTAGTTTTGAGGGTTAGGGCAAGGTCGCACGGTGGCACGGTGGCAAGGTGTTAAGTCATACCTAATGCCTAGTAAAAGCGTGCCTAATCCGGAAAAGTATAGTTTACCCCTCAATTCAATTTTGACAGAGTACTAGTCACTATCTCCTGATCAGAATCCTTGTGACAGGGTCTGACTAAGTTCTGATCAGTGACACTGACTATGTACCTACCTTAACTCGGGTTCGAGCTAAGTGCCTTGAGTCTTACCGCTAATTGAGACAAGCAATCGATAATTGTGGTGGCTATCCACTTAAGCCCAAGGCTCTCCTGAGATCGGGAACGGGGAACGGGCAACGGTTAACGGGGAATGCTTTCTGTTACCGGAGCCATTGTTGCTTGATCCTAAGTTCCCTGTTCCTCCTTGACCTTGACTGTCCCGTTTGAAATTGGTATAATAGTTGTTTATGGTTTACCGACACAGGAGTGAATACCCCCAAAGCGCCTTGATAGGACTAGGTATTAGCCACACAGAGACTGGTACCCGATCACCAGCCAAGCAAAAACAGTTTTTTCTGATGTATGATATAGCTATGCCCTCGTAGCTCAGTGGATAGAGCAAGGGATTTCTAATCCCTGGGTCGTGGGTTCAAATCCTACCGAGGGCGCTCTTTGGTTATTGGTCAAAAGTCAATACCATCTGGCTTAATTTGGCTCACAAAATACATAGGACTAAGGTCTAAATGTAAAGTGATGTTGCGCTCCTCTTAAAAATTATTGAGAAATCCCCCAAACCTGGATGAGACGCATATGCTTAGCTAAACCGCGAGAAGCCCCGCACTTTACCCGATAGGGTAAGTGTCTTGAAGTTACCGTAAGAATAGGGTCGCCTTTATGGTTGGCAGGCTATGCGGAAAAAGGTTAAAACTCATTGATTAAGGCGACCCTATTCTAAGGTTTCATCTCTAGGATGACAGCGGGGCAAGGGTCGTAACGGAGCTTGCCAATTAACTGTGACATACTAGGTATAGTAGGGACATCAAATTAAGAGCTAATCGCCACCTACTAATTAAACCTTGACAACAAAGAATATGGGGTGACCTTCAGAAAAACTCGATAGTTTGAGTTATCTGTGAATGGGTAAAATTCCATAGGTGCGCTTTCCGTCGGCGAATTAAATTCGCGTGGCGGTGCGACCCAAGGCCGGGGAACCCGGCCTTGGGA
>NZ_JAAHGN010000581.1:0-4721 GCF_010672485.1 Moorena sp. SIO2C4
CTTTGAGGATTGCCAATAGTCCCACCAGCATTAAGTGCGTTCGCGAAGCGGCTCTGAAGGAGCTTCGCTCTACACAAATACCCACTAATACTTCTGGTCCTACACCCAGTTCTTGCAAATAGTGGGCCAGTTGATTGGATCGTTGGTTAAGTTCTCGGTAAGTTAGTTGTTCTTGTTCAAATACTACAGCTACTCCATCTGGGGTGCGTTCAGCTTGCTCTTCAAACAACTGATGGATACATTTATCCTGGGGATAGTCCGCTGAAGTATCGTTCCATTCCACCAGCAGTTGCTGCCGTTCGGCTTGAGTTAATAGGGGCAAGGTAGAAATTGACTGCTCCGGATTGGCCATCATTCCCTCTAGCAAGGAAAGCCAATGCCCCAACATTCGCCTAATTGAGTCGGATTTAAATAACTCCCTGTTGTACTCCCACCTAATGGTTAATTTTCCTTCTGTTTCTTTAGCTACCACCACTAAATCGCACTGGCTGGTGTAGGCTGAGATTTCTTTGAGTTCTGCTTCACTAATTCCTGTCTGTGACAGAGGGAATGGTTGATCGCACCACACCAACATCACTTGAAAAATCGGGGCTTTTGCTAATTCTTCTGCTAATTCTTGATTGCTGTTAATCCCCTTGAGGAGTTCTTCAAATGGGTAATCTCGATATAAGGCAGCTTCTTCAACTGTTTGGCTAACCCGCTTTAATAGTTCTTTCCCACTGATATCACTGCTTTCATCACTGCTTAGATCTGTGCGCAAGGCAATCGGATTAATCCTAACTCCACCCTTGTGTTCCCCTTGCTGGGAGGTCTTCAACCCCCTGGTTTCTTTTACACTAGTTGCCACAGACCCGATGATGATATCTGCGATGCCCGTATAACGGAACCACATAATTTTCAAGGCGGCCAGGAGGACGGTAAATGGGCTGACCTTGAAGCGATCGCTTAGGGTTTTTAGGTCTTGGTAAAACTCTCTATCCAGCTTGGTGACTTCTGTTGCTACCTTTACCGATGACACCGATAAACGTGGATAATCTATTGGGATTTCTAACACTGCTAAACCCCCTGAGAGCCTTTGCTGCCAGTAGGTTCTTTGTTCGGTTAGATTGATTTTTGGTTCAATCGTTGTCCCTGTAACCATTACACAATCCCAAGTTTTTCAAACACTAGATACCTTAAACGATAATCAGAGATAAATCAAGGGTGAGCTGCTGAAAACTACTCTCAACTCCTTAACTGATAGTAGGGCTGTGACATTGCTCGTCCAAGATAGATGGGGAGATGGGGCGATTGTTATTAAGGGGAATTATCGGGACATGATATTACTCATTAGGTTGAAGCCAAACCGGGAATAGTTTCTAGTTTAGCTGGCTGTTTGGTCGATAATTAGTTATAATTAAAAACTTTTACTTTTTCCCTTTGACCCTGTTATCAACGGTGAACAGGAATTTTGGGATGCTCTGTAGGAGCTGCGAAGCGAAGGCTAATTTCTGGTCAATAAATCTGTCCTAATCGTTTCTAAGAGGGGTAAAACAGTGCTGCTCGGATAGTATAGCACTACGCATTAAGGTGTTTGACATTGATCAAAGCTGACAAAGTGCGACCCGTGGCGAATTAAATTCTTAATGCGGAAAGCGCACCTAAGCTAATGCACGTCAACTTTTGCCTCTTGCCTGTTGCCTCTTGCCTTGCGCGTAGCGCTATACCGACCGATAATTTTGACCTTCGCGCAAGCCTGTGCGCCTTAGCTCACCTTAAACTTTACCCCAGTAATAAGGGAGAGAGGGCTTATTGCCATCAACCCTGCCAAGGATTATCTCACAACCAATAAATTCCCTTGTGTCGAACTTACTAGACGAGTTAAACTATTAAAGTTCCTGTTCTACCGTAAGCTATTAGATAAAATCCGAGTATGATACATGCTGGTGTAAGTGAATTAAAACAAGCTTTTCATCAGCATCTTGCAGCTCATCGCTCTCTCACTGGTTCTTCTTCCTATCTTTTGCTGTTTTATGCTGCGGAATGTGGACTCAAGAGTATTTGCTTTAGAAGAAACAACTTCCGAACCACAAAATCCTTTCAATATCCGATAAAAAACCATGGTCATAACTTAGATAGCTGGTGTAAAGAGCTGAGAATTTCTGCTAGTCAACTTACTGTTAAAACCCAAACTAAAAATAAGTCAACTCCTTCCTTTCGTCTTGCCTGTGATGATTCTATTCAAGATATCGGAAAAGCTCATCAAGTTTGGCGATATGGCATTACCATAAAGAAAGAAGATGAAGAACACGTAATCGAGTGGCTCCATCAGCTTTGTAATTGGATTAAAAAGAATATATAACGATGATTCCATCAGATATTCGACTGTACACCTGGGTAGATGTAGAAGAAGTATTGTTGCGATCGCAAGAGCAAGAGCAATGGCCAAAAGACTTAGTTTGGGCTAGAGGGTATTGGGATGAATTAGTTCTCGGTATTCGTCCTGGTACTCAAAGCTCAATCAAAACATGGCTTCAGGAAGTCTACGAACCTCGATTCCAAGATAATGGCCAACAGGTTAATGATTGTATTATCCTCGAAAGTGCTGAGGGCAATCAGCGCACCTTACCGATTATTTTAGAAGAAACAGAGGAAGAACCCCCAACTCCTAAACTTATCCCCAATCTAGCTAGACCTACTGTTATTTGGCAACGAACTGAGAAGCTTCAAGCACCGGATATCTTCCCAGATGATTTACCTCCAGTGCTTGCCTTTCATTCTTTTAAAGGTGGTGTGGGTCGAACGACTCATGCTCTGGCCCTAGCACAAGCTTTAATCAACGCCAAGCAAAAAGTTCTTTTGATTGATGGCGATTTAGAGGCTCCTGGAATTAGTTGGTTATTAGAATCTAGGCTGCCTTATCCTCCTATTTGTTTCGCCGATATTATTGCCTTAATTCATGGAGACCCTTCTCCAGACGCAGAGCAAACCATTGACTTAGCAACCCAAAAACTTCAAAATGCTTTAGTAGACGGAATCTATATATTACCTTCCTTTCGTGTTAATAGCCGATTGACTGGTTTAGCCATTAAGCCAGAACATCTAATTAAAGGCCATAAAAATCCTTTTATATTGACGGATAGTTTAGCTCGTCTCGGCAAAGCCTTAGGAGTAAATGTTGTTTTAGTAGATTTGCGAGCAGGACTCTCGGAATTAGCAGCAGGATTAATTTTAGATCCGCGAGTCTATCGGATCTTTGTCTCTACGTTAAGCGGACAATCTATCAGCGGAACTGGGAGGCTTTTAGAATTAATTGCTAAACTAGCACCCTCGACACGAGATAAAGACCCTTACCCTGCTTTTATTTTGACTAAAGTTCCTCAAGATGAAACAGCTGAAAATTTAATTATCGAATCAGAACAAACACTTTTAGAAGCCATTCAACCCTTGCTAGGGGAAGATAGTGAACCAATTAGAATTACCACCCCATTTACTGAAAGGTTACAAATTTTGTCTAATTCTTGGCAAGAGGTTTGGCAGCACTTGGGAACTTCTCAATTGATTGATTTACTACATCCTTTATTAGAATGGCTGCCTGATAATTTAAATAAATCGAATCAAGCAGATGAACCTTTAAGTTTATTAAAGTCTCAAAGAGAAAGCTTGAGAGATATAGCCGAAAAAATGATTTATGCAGAGCATGCTGAAACTGAAGATTTTCTGGTTACTGAGTCTTTGCAAAACTTAGCTAATGATTATCGAAGTCAGATTCCGATAAGTGTCGTTATTGGAGCCAAGGGTTCAGGAAAAACTTATACGTTTATGCAAATTATACGCAGACAAGAATGGAAAAAATTTGGACAAGATGTGGGAATAACTAATGTAGATAGCACAGTAGCTAGCACAGCCTTTATCGCACCGATTATTGCTTCAACTAATCTCAATGATAAAGCAAAAGAAATAGTAGATGACGTCCGGAAATATTGTGCTGAACAGATAGGGTTGACACCTCCCGTCAATGACAGTGAGATTAAAGACTATATTCGAGAAGGATGTCAACAGAATTTACATGAAGGTCAATGGCGCGATCGCTGGTTGGATGTCATTGCCAAGAGTCTAGGTATGACAGGTAAAGGTCGCGATTTACCTAAGTATCTAGCTGATAATAAACAAAAAATAGTAGCTGTAATTGACGGCTTGGAGGACTTATTTCAAGAATTTGCTCAGGATAAAGCTCAACAAACTGCTTTACGAGCGTTATTGCAAGATGTCCCTCAATGGCTGGAACAACAACCCTTTCGTGGTTTAGGAATTATTATTTTTGTCAGACAAGATATTTTCAAGGCTTCTGTCCGTCAAAATTCCGGTCAAATGATGTATCGCTATCAGCCTTATGGGTTAAGGTGGAATGAAGAAAGCGTATTGAGATTAGTTGCTTGGGTTGCCGATAAAGCTAATATTTCGTTAAACTTAAATCCAGCCGAGCTTCAAGATATGAATGAAGCAGAACTTACGGAAAGTCTAAGACCCTTGTGGGGCAAAAACCTAGGAAACGATCGCTCTAGACAAGCACGTTCTGCTCCGTTTGTCATTGCCGCATTATCTGACTACAATGGACAAATTCAGTCTAGGGATGTCGTGCGTTTTCTTAAAATTGCGGCAGGACAATCCATTGATGATGATTATTGGCAAGACCGAATTCTAGTTCCCAAAGCAATTCGAGGTTGTTTGGATGAATGCAA
>NZ_JAAHGN010000582.1:0-4704 GCF_010672485.1 Moorena sp. SIO2C4
TCACCTCGTTCAGGTCGCCCGGGGCCCGCTCCGCGATCATCGAGGCCGCCTCGGCCGCCGGCGGGTTGGCTGGCAAATAGGTAAATCAAGAAAACCTATCTGCCCTAATTAAGCATTCAGCTATCAGCGTGTCGCGTATCAGCTATCAGCTTATGGGCTATGGGCAAGCTACGGAACTTTTGAAGAAAACAGGTAAGCGTAAAGTCACAACGTCGAAGCCTGTGCCACAAAGCTAACGGCTGACCGCTGACCGCTGACCGCTGAATGCTTACCGACTCCCGACTCCCGACTCCCGACTCCCGACTCCCGACTCCCGACTCCCTAAAATCAAAATGCGTGAATCTGACAAAGTGCGATCGAGTCAGCAAGGTAAAGCCAGACTCAGACAAGCTTACAAAGACGCTGGACTGAATCAACAGACATTAGCAGATCAAGCCTATGTTTCTAAGGATACCGTTCAGCGCTTGCTTGGTACTAAAGATTGTCCCCATGGAGTGGAACGATGGGCAGTTAGAAATATTTGCAAGGTTCTAAATCTTAAACCAACTGAGATCGTTGATAGAAAAGACTGGGAGCCTCAACACCAGTTACCACCAGAATTTCAACAATTTATTCAAGACAAAACTCACTTATTTTGCGGACGTGAGTTTGTCTTTAAGGCTATTGAAGACTTCTTCAGCAACAATGCTCAGGGCTACTTTACCGTTATTGGTGATGCTGGCATGGGTAAAAGTGCCATTGCTGCTAAGTATGTATTAGACAACCCAGAAGCAATTTGC
The DNA here is from genome assembly GCF_010672485.1 of Moorena sp. SIO2C4. Lineage (NCBI taxonomy): Bacteria > Bacillati > Cyanobacteriota > Cyanophyceae > Coleofasciculales > Coleofasciculaceae > Moorena > Moorena sp. SIO2C4. The sequence continues at coordinate 780 of NZ_JAAHGN010000582.1, forward strand.
TTTTTTAATAGTCGTGCTGAGGGCATGAATCGTCCAGAATTATTCCTCAGAAAAATCCGTCAACAATTGATCACTCGTTACCAGTTACCAGATGCTCAAGATGCTGATTTATCAGCGTTGTTGGCTAAGGTTAGGGAAAAATTATCTGCCGGTGAACGGTTGGTGATTGTTGTGGATGCCTTGGATGAAGTTGACCAAGAGGGAGCTGGTAATCTTTTATATTTACCGACTATTTTGCCAGATAGTATTTATTTTATACTCACCAGAAGACCCTATAATCACAATGAGAAAAGGCTGCGGTTATCTCCTGCTACACCAAGCCAAGAATTGGATTTAAGGGAAAACGCTCAACAAAGCCATCGAGATGTAAAATACTATATTTGGCAATTGCTGAATCATGCAGACTATAAACCGGGATTGAGTCAGTGGATTAACCAGCAACCTTCCCTCTCTAATCAGCAGTTTGTAGAAGAGATTGCGGCAAAAAGCGAAAATAACTTTATGTATTTGCGCTGTGTTTTACCAGCCATAGCCAATGGCTTTTATAATGATAAACCCTTAAATGAATTACCAGTAGGATTACAAGGCTATTATGAAAACCATTGGCAACTGATGGGGATGACAACCAAGCCTTTACCCAGGGCTAAAATTAAAATTGTTTATGTGATGTGTGCCTTACGTAGTGCAGCTTCTCGTCAAATAATTGCTAACTATTCTAAGCAAGATGAATTCACCGTGCAGGAAGTGCTTGATGGATGGCAGCAATTTTTACAAAAGCAAGAAAGCTATAGACCACCACGTTATCGATTTTATCACGAAAGTTTCCGAGATTTTTTGAAGCGTCAGGATATTGTGCAAGCGGCGGGTATGATGTTACCTAATATTAGTGTTGAAGTTGCCGATAATATGACAGAAGGACTGGAGTTATGACTAATCTTCGCAATTGGTTAGGGCAAAAATCACCAGAAGAAATAGAGCATTTCTTGGGTGAAATTCCCCGTTTGTGGTTAGAAGGTGGTAAAGTTAACAACTTATCTCGTTTGTTGAGTAATTATGAGTTTATCGAAGCTAAACTTAATCATCCTGAATTTGGCATAAAGGCACTGATTGAAGATTATGAGTTGATTTATAATATAGACTTATCCCATCCAGACTACAGCGAGCAAACGATAACATCCCTGAAGTTAATTCAAGGAGCATTGCGACTATCAACACATATCTTAAGTCAAGATCCAACCCAATTAGCAGGGCAACTGTCAGGGCGTTTACTAGATTTTGATACCCCAGACATTCAACGATTATTACAACAGATACCGCAAACTGAAACTACTTGTTTGCGTAGCTTGACAGCTACGTTAAATCCCCCTACTGGACCCTTACTATCTACCCTTAGTGGTCATGGTGACTCCGTAAATTCAATTGCTGTCACACCAGATGACACCATGGTAATTTCTGGTTCATCGGATCACACGGTTAAAGTCTGGGATGTGAATACAGGTGCAGAAATTAGAACATTAACAGGCCATACTTCTCCAGTAAATGCTGTAGCGGTTACTCCCGATGGCACCAGGGTAATTTCTGGTGCATCTGATAACACGGTTAGAGTCTGGAATTTAGCAACAGGTAAAGAAATACTGAGATTTAATGGTCATAGTCTCCCTGTAGTTGCTTTAGCGGCTACTCCCGATGGCAAAAAAGTGGTTTCAGCATCAATTGCAAAGCTTAACTCTATCAAAGTCTGGGATTTGGAAACTGGGCAAGAAGAGTTAATCCTAAAAGGTCATAGAGACATAGTAAGAACTGTTGTTATCACCTCTGATAATCGCATAATTTCTGGTTCAGATAATGGAACTATCAAGGTTTGGAGTTTAGAAACCGGTGACGTGCTTTTCAATTTTATAAATAACTATGAAGCCGATAAGCGTAGTTTACATTCGAAACCAGTATATGCAATGGCAGTTACTCATGACGATAAGTGGCTAATTTCTGGTTCTGGTCATAAGGGTACAAACATTATAATCTGGAATTTAGAAACGAAAAAACAAGCTTTAACCCTTACAGGTCATAATAATCCTATTACTGCTCTTGCTGTTACACCTGACGGTAAACAGGTAATTTTTGCTTCCTTCGATAATACTATTCAAGTTTGGGATATAGAATCTAGAAAAGAATTTTTTACTTTTATTGCCCATGATGACTCAATCTATGATGTTAAACTAATACGAAATAGAAATAAAATTATTTATTCTTCCAAGGATAAAACACTCAAGATTTTTAATTTAGAATCAAAAGAGAAGCATATTGAATTAATAGAAGACCAAACTTCAGTAAATGATGTAACTATTAGTCCGGATGGGAAGCAAGTTATTTTTGGGCGACAAGATAATATCCTAAAAGTTTGGAATTTAGAAAAAAAAACTATAGTTTCTAGTTTTTATAGCACTCATAACTGTCAAGATAATATTATTATATTAACAAAAATTTTTATTGAAAAATATATATTGCTAATTGATCAATGTAATAAAAAAATATTGTCGATGTTTTTTGATTTATTAATAGCTATATTGTGGATTAGTTTTATTCTATTTGTTTTTGTTCCTTTAATTCATTTAAACTTGATTGTTTTTTTGATTATTGTAATGATAATTATACTTATAATAGTTGTAGCAAAAATATATAAGTATTTTAATATCCCTAAAAATAATCTACCTGAAGATTTGTATAAAAAACTATCTAAACAAAAAATTAAACTATCAAACTATAGCAAATATTCGGATATAACAGAGTCAATTCAAGCTTATAAAACCAATGAAATTATTGGGCTAGGGATTGCCCCCAATAACTTGTTGGTTTGTATAAGTAATAAAATACCGTCATCTTATCAATTTTTGACTGTCTGGAATTATATCAAAATAAAGAAAATTTGCGATTTAATATCAATCTCTCAATATTGCTATAATTATTCAATTTTATTGATATCTATTATTTACATATTAACTATTATATTTTTATTTTTATATATTAAATCTTTATTTTCATTTTGGATTAGCATTGTGTTACTAGTTTTGTTCATGGCATTTTTATATGTATTGGATAAAATTCTATATTATATAATAACCTTCATATTTGATGATTCCGCTACAACTCTATCAATTACGCCAGATGGCAACTATGTAATTGCTGGTTCAACTAACACCACTATTAAAGTTTGGCATCTGGACACCAAAAAGTTACATTTTGTCCTCAAAGGTGATCAGGACGAGATTACTAGTTTAGCTGTCACCCCAGATGGTAAGTATTTGGTTTCTGGCTCCAAGGATAAAACTATCAAAATTTGGAATCTAGAAACTAGAAAGGAATGTTTCACCCTTACAGGTCATGGGGATTCAGTCAATACTCTCTCCGTAACCCCTGATGTAACTACGTCGTGTCTGGCTCAAAGGATAATACCATTAAAATTTGGGATTTGGAAAAGCGAGAGGAAATCTTTACCTTTACAGGTCATACGGACTCCATAAATCGGATCAAAGTAACATCCAACGGCAAGCTAGTGATTTCTGCATCTTCCGATAAAACACTCCAAGTGTGGGATTTCGAGACTAGGGAAGTTATTGCTACGTTTACTGGAGAAAGTGCTATCAACTGTTGTGCCGTTGCACCGGATGATGTAACGATTGTGGCAGGGGATGAAGGGGGAAATATGCATTTTTTGCGCTTGGAGGGAGTAGGGAGTAGGGAGTAGGGAGTAGGGAATAGGGAACAGGGAACAGGGAGTAGTAATAAGATTTGATTCTTTCTTGATGCAGTCGCTCATAAAACAAGCACAAGAGATCCTGTTGCCTCAGTCTTCAAATCCATAGAAGTAGAGTGGGCATCCTGCCCGCGCGAAAATAAGCATGAAACTGGCATCCTGCCCGCGCGACAA
>NZ_JAAHGN010000583.1:0-4703 GCF_010672485.1 Moorena sp. SIO2C4
TCTAGAAGTGGCAAAGGCCATTACCGATGAGTATAACCGAGCCTATGCCCTAAGTGGACTAGCACCATATCTGCCGGAAAGGCTGCTCCGAGAAGCCCTAGAAGTGGCACAGGCCATTACCGGTGAGTATAACCGAGCCAAGGCCCTGAGTGGACTAGCACCACAGTTGCCGAGAATCCTACCAGAAGCCCTAGATGCGGCACGAACCATTACCAATCCAAGAGACCGAGCCTATGCCCTAAGTGGACTAGCACCACAGTTGCCGAGAATCTTACCAGAAGCCCTAGATGCGGCACGAGCCACCAATCCAAGAGACCGAGCCGATGCCCTGATTGGACTAGCACGACATTGGCCGGAAATCTTACCAGAAGCTCTAGAAGCCGCAGCAGCCATTACCGATGAATACTACCGAGCCGATGCCCTGATGGCAATAGAACCACATTGCCCAGAAAGCCTACTTCCAGAAGCCCTAGAAACGGCACAGGCAATTCAGTCTGAGTATCACCGAGCCCGCGTTTTCAGTGGACTAATCGAAAATCCAGGCTTATCCCTCCAAGAAGACGTTTCCCTTTGGCAAGAGTTTCTTCACACCTTGGCCTGTAGCGATCGCCAGCGGTTCTTAGGAAACTTGGTTGATCTCAGTCCAACTATTATCTCTTTGGGAGGCAAAGAAGCTCTGGCTGCAATTGTTGAAGCGATTAAGGATGTAAGTCGGTGGTGGCCCTAGAGTGGAAAGTGTGGGGAGATGGGGAGATTTTTATTAAGGGTAATGATCTGGAGATGATATCAAAAAGCTTTAAAAATACCTGTTTTATGAATTATTTATCTATGGTTTTTGTAACCATTATTACAACCATTGCTAGATAGTTTTTTAAAATAAATAATCAAACCAAATAGTAATTTATAATAAAGTAAGCATTCAGCATTCAGCAGTCAGCTTAAAATAAACCTATAACGATAAAATTTAATAGTTCGAGATTAATGAGGATTTAAAGTTTGGGCAGTCCATGGATCATGGCACAGGTTTCGAGCCTGATAGCTGATAGCTGATAGCTGATAGCTGATAGCTGATAGCTGATAGCTGATAGCTGATAGCTGATAGCTGATAGCTGATAGCTGACATATAAACACCAAAACTTATCCTATATCTTTCCTTTTTCTTAATTTAAGCTATCCCTTAACCATGGTATATCTTTAACTAGGATTCAACAAGATAGGATTAACCAACAATGCTGGATTTTCTCAATCCCATCCTAGGACGCAAGCCAGAACAGATGAAAGCCAATGTGGAAATTTACACCTGGCAAGCCTGCCCCTTCTGTATCCGAGCGAAGCTATTGCTATGGTGGAAAGGGGTTGACTACACCGAGTATAAAATCGATGGCGACGACAATGCCAGAAACCAGATGGCGGAACGAGCCAACGGAGGTCGAACAGTACCCCAAATTTTTATCAATAACCAACACATTGGCGGTTGCGATGAGTTGTATGATTTAGACGGTAAGGGACAATTGGAATCTTTGCTAACTCAGCCAGCGAGCTGATTTTTAGGTTGAAGGTTAGTTGGTTGAAAGTTGAAGGTTGGAGGTTAGTTGGTTGGAGGGTTAAGGTTGAAGGGTTAGTAAGCATTCAGTAGGTTGAAGGTTGAAGGCGTAGGGTGTGTTAGGGGCGGACTTGCCCTTATTTTTCGCCTCGTAGCCAGGGTTGAGATAGTCTGCCCCGTAACGCACCACCAAAAGGCTGGCCCTGATTTTCCACCTCTTTGCCAGTTTTGGGAAAGCCTGTCCGAGGCAGGAAACGGGCAAGATGCCCGTTCCACCCACCGGGTCAAACAGTAACAATCGGATACAGTTGAAAGTTAATTGGTTGAAGGTTAGTTGGTTGCAGGGTTAAGGTTGAGTGGTTAAGCTTTCAGGGTGAATCAAGATAGTGAAACAGGAAAGTAACAAGCGAGAGTTAGCCACCTAATTTATTGGGTGGGCGTGGAGCGTGCCGGGATTTATCCCGGCTATCGTGTTTAAGGTAGTTTTCCATTCCTTCCTAGGTACTCCATGAACTCAGACAAGCTCAAGCCAGAAGACTCTGCCATATTTTTAATATTTCCCCAAGCTATTTTTGTAACCTTAACACTGTAAGTCTTTTTGCTTTCCTCATAGATACTTGGTCTCCCGACTCTTCTCTTTTTTTCTGGCATATGTTTGACCCATTCATTACGGTAGTATATAATTAAATTAGCACAGCAAAAGGTCGATGCAATATGTATGGTTGTCAACAACATTTAATAACTACGACACCTGATAATAGAGCAATTATCGAGTTTATCTGTTCAGAAGCTAACAAGTTAACTAACTGCGGGATTTATTACTGCCGTCAATTGTTGTTCAAAGCTGGAAGGTATCTTACAAATGCCGATCTGGATAAGATAATGAAGACAAATCATCACTTCAAGGCAATGAGGTCAGCTTGTGCTCAGCAGACACTACACGGAGTAATAGAATCCTTTAAGTCTTACAAAGCCTTAAACAAGCTATATAAGAAAGGTCAGCTAGCAAACAAGCCTAGAGTTCCTAATTATAGAAAAAAGGGGGGATTGGCTGTTGTTAGCTATCCGGCTAGATGGGTGAAGCTGATAAAGGGTCAGCTTAAGTTTACTCTAGGAAAACAGATTAAAGCATGGTTTGGGATAGACCATTTCCTTCTACCTATGCCTTCCAATATTGACTACAAAGCGATAAAAGAGTATCGATTTGTACCAAGAAACGGGTGCTTGTATCTAGAGTTCGTCTATGAGAGAACAGCTCCTGAAGCAGTTACTCAAACAGGTGAAGTCTTAGGGATTGATCCTGGTTTAAATAACTGGTTAACCTGCGTGTCTACTACAGGTAAGTCGTTTATATTAGATGGAAGAAAAGTTAAGTCTCAAAACCAGTGGTACAACAAGCGTGTAGGTGCTATCAAAAAGGGTAAAAGTAGAGACTACTGGGACGAACATCTAGCTTTTTTGATTGAAAAGCGAAATCGACAAATGCGAGACAACGTAAATAAAGCCGCTAGATTCATAGTTAACTGGTGCTTAAGGAATAACGTTAGTACAGTCGTATTTGGTTGGAACAAGCGCAACAAAGACAGCATCAATATTGGAAAAAAGAATAATCAGCAGTTTGTTCAGATACCTACTGCTAAATTAAAAAGTCGGATAGAACAGCTATGTATTGAGTACGGTATCAAATTCGTTGAGACTGAAGAAAGTTACACCAGCAAGGCTAGCTTTTTAGACCGTGATTTTTTGCCTACACTTGGTGGAAAACCCGTTCGCGAAGCGTGCCCTTCGGGCTTGGGGTGGAAAGAAAGTGGGAGAAGAGTTAGACGTGGGCTTTACAAGTCTGGAAAGGGCGAATTGATAAATGCTGACTGCAACGGAGCAGCCAACATTCTTCGCAAAGTATCGACACAGCTAGAGTTTTCTCTGGCCGAGGTCGGAAGGGCAGTTTTGAACCTGCCACAACGATACAAGCTGGACTCTCTATCTAGATCGTATCGTGAAGCGTTGCGCAGAGGTGCGACCCATGGCGAATTTAATTCGCCTATGGAAAGCGCACCAAGCGTGGTTTTAACCCGCGAAGCAACATCCGCTTAGAATCCATGTGGTTTCAACCCGTGGAGAGTTCAAGCTGAAGTATTATTCTTTACTGGTGGTAACCAGTGCGACTACGTTGAGAATTTCCAGGGCACAGACCTTCATAATGCGATCGCTTATGTGCTTGATAAAGGTGGCGCTATTGGTGGAACCAGTCTTGATTAATATTATAAAATCTATAACTTAGATTAATTACTATAAACCCCAAAGTTAGGTATTGAAATTAACAATTGAAAATTTAAAATAGCAATTACCAATTAATCCTTATACCCCTATTTCCCCACGCTTCCCTCTCTTCCCTGCTCCCTGCTCCCTACTCCCTGCTCCCTGCTCCCTACTCCCCAGAATGGAAGTACCTAACCCGATTGATAACTCCTATCTCATCCATCGCAAATGGATGACTGTTGCCATAGAAATTGCCCAGAAAGCTGGTGAAGCGGGTGAGGTACCAGTGGGTGCGGTGATTGTAGATAATGAAGGTAAGTTAATTGCTACAGGAGAGAATCGCCGAGAGCGGGACAAAGACCCCACTGCTCATGCGGAAATCCTGGCACTCCGTGCTGCTGGTCAACAGCTGCAAAGTTGGCATCTTAATCACTGCACTCTCTACGTTACTTTGGAACCTTGTCCCATGTGTGCCGGAGCGATTATCCTAGCACGACTCGGTCTTCTGGTTTATGGTGTAGACGATCCTAAAACTGGCAGCATTCGCACCGTTGCTAATCTTCCTGATAGTGCTTGTTCTAATCATCGGTTGCCAGTTTTAGGGGGAATTATGGAATCCGTTTGTCGGGAACAGTTGCAATCTTGGTTTGCCGAGCGACGCAAAAGACCGTAAGCTATCAGCTATCAGCTATCAGCTATCAGCTATCAGCTATCAGCTATCAGCTATCAGCTATCAGCTATCAGTTTATGGGCGCTTGGGCAAGCTACACCCAATAGCTTTTGAATAAGCGATGCAGTTGCTCACGGGGGTTTCCCCATTCCTACCTGAATATTCTGTTTATACTGACATCACCATCTGTTCTATAGGATGAGCTCTTTTCTGTCAAAAATGTACTCAAAT
>NZ_JAAHGN010000584.1:0-4700 GCF_010672485.1 Moorena sp. SIO2C4
ACAGATGAACTATTTACCAGATCAGCAAGCAATTACCCATCAGGGGGCTATAGTAATGGTAAAAATATTAGGCTTAAGTGACATGCTTCCCCTATTACCTATTACCCATTACCTATTACCCATTCCCCATTCCCCATTCCCCATTCCCCATTCCCCATTCCCCATTCCCCTTTTACAAATATGAGATGCACCCAGCGCGGCTCTCCCCCCAAAGTAAACTTTAGGTAACTCTATCATGCCAGAAAAGCGATGCAGCGCGGTCTTGGGGGTTTCCCCCATGAGCGACTGCATCAAGACGCGATTAGTTGATCATCCCATCGATTACCACGAAGCCATGGAGCGCCTTGAGCAGCTTGCCCAGAGGAATTCCAAGCCCGAAAATTCCTATCCCTATCCCATCACCGAGCGAGAACAAATCCTAATTCGACTGTACAGTTACTGGGAATTGGGTATGACACCGCAACGGTTTTATCAAAAGTGGGACATAACTCCAGAAGATATAGCTTTGATCTGTTCTTGCTCTACTCAAACCGTCAACGGCTGGTTTAACACCAGTCGTCGCTGTTACCCTCCCACTCCCGGTCACTTGCGCCATCTGGCCATTATGGATTTCTTATTGGAAGATTTTGAGACAATTCCGAAAGAGTTATTGGAGCGATTGTTCTCGAAGGAGGTCAGAATGAAGAATTTAGAATGAAGAATTTAGAATGAAGAATTTAGAATGAAGAATTTAGAATGAAGAATGAAGAATGTAGAATGCATAATTTAGAATGGTGAATGTAGAATGGTGAATGTAGAATGGTGAAGGCAGAAGGCAGAAGGCAGAAGGCAGGATTTCCAATTCTAAATTCCCAATTCCCAATTCCCAATTCTAAATTCTATTGAATTCTAAATTATGCATTATTAATTACCAATTATTAATTCTCAATTATTAATTCTCAATTATTAATTCTACATTCTACATTCTACATTCTACATTCTCTGCGCCACTCTGCTGCTTTTCGATCCATCTCTTTGATGAACCCATCTTTTCCCTCCATATATGCTTCAATATTGTCTGGATATTTCTTAGCAAGTTCTCGCTTAAGTTCACCGTATTTTTGGGCATCCTTAGGATGGGCAATCAGATAATCTCGAAAGGCTAAGTGGCGCTCTACCTCTACCGAATTAACCTCAAACATATGAACATGATGTGTTCTGATTCCTATTTGATTATGTTTCCGGAAATAACGACGACCTGGTATGCCGTATTCACCCATTCCTTCATAGCCTATTGTCTCCATTGCTGAACTATTTTCATCTACTTTGGTAATGTCTTTGACTTCAACCAAAATATCAATAATTGGTTTAGCATCTAGTTCTGGAATAGATGTACTCCCAATATGGTGTACAGCAACTAAGTTTTCGGCGACGGCAAGGGCAATCTGCTTTGATTCACGCTCAAATTCATCTCGCCACTTGGGGTCATGGGGAACAACTTCTACTTTTATTGACATAACTACAGCATTTTTATTGTAAGTATATGCGCTACGCGAACAGCGGTCAGCCGTCAGCCGTCAGCCGTCAGCCGTCAGCCGTCAGTGATCAGCAGAGGTAACTTAGATGAAACAAATGGTTACCTGTTTTATTCCAAAGCTGAAAGCTGAAAGCTGAAAGCTGATAGCTGATAGCTGAAAGCTGAAAGCTGAAAGCTGAAAGCTGATAGCTGAAAGCTGAAAGCTGATAGCTGAAAGCTGATAGCTGAAAGCTGATAGCTGATAGCTGAAAGCTGAAAGTTGATAGCTTACGACTATACCTGCTAAAGAAGTAGAGAGCTGAGCGATTATTAAGCAGAAATTAAAGAAAGAAATCTAACGATTTGCCCAACTGGGTAACCTGTTAAGTATGGTTTTAGTGAATTCTCCCTCCGCTAACATGCGCGGGTATAGCGGGGGCTTCAAAGACGAGCGCCCTGATGTGGGTGTTCGTTTTTGAATTTCCTGGTTATGCTTCGTTACCGAAGTTTGCACCACTTACCTAGCGTTCACACGCCCCGGCAGATCGATTGCTCAGGCAGTTTCCAGTTCCCGATGTTCCACGGGTAAAGTTTGATGTTTTGCGATTCCCCGGTTGCAAATTACTTGAGCGCTAGCTACGTCTCTAGGCTTGACAGAACAGCAGTTATCGCAACGGTGAATCCGATCAGCGAGTGTTTTTTTAACAGTTACACCGCAATCGGGGCATTCTTGAGAAGTTCCACGGTGATCAACCGTGTCGAAAAACTTCCCAAGTTTCAACGCGACAGTCTTAGTAATCTGACGCAATTCACCTAAACCAGCGTCTAAGGTATGTTTACCCAACATCCCCTTAGCCATTGTCCGAAAATCAATGTCTTCAAAGAAAATACTGTCACACTCAGCTAGCAGCTGATGAGCCAGTTTGTAATGGTGATCTCTTCTTTGAGCCGCTACAGTTCGGTGAAGTCTCGCTACTTTCAACTGAGCTTTACGGTAGTTAGCTGATCCCTTTTGTTTCCTGTTTAAGCGACGTTGCAGCAATTTAAGCTTGCGTTCTGCTTTGACTTTGAACCGGGGACGCTTTACCTGTAAGCTATCTGAAGTGGCGACAAGGTAATCAAGTCCAAGATCAACACCAATAGCGTGACCGTGGAACCCAACTGACGGAACATTAACATCACACTGGATGCAAATATTGCAATACCAGTGATCCGCTTTTTTGATGACCCGAACATTTTTAATTTTGAAACCATCCGGGATCGGACGATGAAGATTAATTGTCACTTTTCCCAGTTTGGGAAGCTTGATCACGTTGTTTTGAGCATCTAATGGTGAAGTTTTGAACTGAGGAAATAATGTTGATCTCAGCTTCCCTGGTTTCTTAAACCGTGGATATCCAAAACCACGTTCACGCATAAAATCAAACCCTTTGTGAAGCTGTTTGATAGTGCATTGCAGGTTTTGGGCAGGCACCGCTTTCAGTCGTGGGTTTGTCTTTTTAGCTTTAGCTAATTCAGCATTCTGCTTATATTCGGACGGATACGGTTCATCGGGTGGAATTACATATTCACTAACGATTGAACACCGATCAATCGGACACTTCCGGCTGTTTGACCAGTCTTTAATCTGCCTCAAAGCGTAGTTGTAAACCCTTCGAGACGTTTCGAGCCAGTCACACAGGGTGATCGCCTGTTCAGCATCGGGATAAATACGATATTGGTAGTTCAATCTCAGCATACCCATAGTATAGCTAGTTCTACTAGCAACCTCACCATCCGTAGACTAAAAAATTGGTAAAGTTAAGGGCAAGTGGATGAATCCCACTTGCCCTTAACAACCCCCAACCCTAGTTAGACTTAGCCTGGGCTAGGTCTAGACTACCTAAATAGATATCAGTAATTTCCCATAACTATGTCACAACCCACTATAGAATCAATCCTTCAAGAAGAACGGCTGTTCCCGCCACCGACTGACTTTTCTGAGAATGCCCAGATTAAGAGCATGGCGGAGTATCAGCAACTGTATGAACAAGCCAAAGCTGACCCCCAAGGGTTTTGGGCCCAGCTTGCAGACCAAGAACTAGACTGGTTTCAAAAGTGGGATACGGTATTAGATTGGCAACCCCCCTTTGCCAAGTGGTTTGTTGGTGGAAAGATTAATATTTCTTACAACTGTCTTGACAGACACCTCACTACCTGGCGTCGGAATAAAGCTGCCCTGATTTGGGAAGGGGAACCGGGAGACTCCCGCACCCTAACCTATGCCCAGTTACACCGGGAAGTTTGCCAGATGGCAAATGTGATCAAACAACTGGGAGTGAAAAAAGGCGATCGCGTTGGCATTTATATGCCCATGATTCCGGAAGCTGCCATTGCCATGCTGGCCTGTGCTAGAATTGGTGCTCCCCACACGGTTGTTTTTGGTGGCTTTAGTGCTGAAGCCCTAAAAGACCGACTGGTAGATGCTCAAGCTAAATTAGTAATTACTGCTGATGGGGGCTGGCGCAAAGACAAGATTGTTCCTCTCAAGATCCAAGTTGATAAAGCCCTAGAGAATAATGGCGCACCTACTGTAGAAAACGTCCTAGTGGTAGAACGCACCAAGCAAGGGATTGACATGGAACCAGGACGAGACCACTGGTGGCATGACTTGCAACCGGGAGCATCTGCGGATTGTCCAGCGGAACCCATGGATAGTGAAGATATGCTCTTCATTCTCTACACTAGCGGTACCACCGGTAAACCGAAAGGGGTCGTTCACACTACTGGTGGCTATAACCTCTACACCCACATGACTACCAAGTGGACCTTTGACCTCAAAGAGACCGATGTCTACTGGTGTACTGCTGATGTTGGCTGGATTACCGGACACAGTTACATTGTCTATGGTCCATTGTCCAATGGTGCTACTAGCCTGATGTACGAAGGGGCTCCCCGTCCTTCCAATCCCGGTTGCTTGTGGGATGTGGTAGAAAAATATGGAGTCACTATCTTCTACACTGCGCCCACTGCGATTCGTGCCTTTATTAAGATGGGAGACCAGCATCCCAACGCCCGTATGATGACTGGCTTGGTGAACCAGTTCAAGACCGAACCCGAACTCGCAACCGAACGAGCTGGCGGTGACATGCACTGGATCGTTCCGGTGACGACGACGGGCCCACTCACCGGGCCGGCCATCGCTCCGCCAGGTGCCATCGAGTCC
>NZ_JAAHGN010000585.1:0-4694 GCF_010672485.1 Moorena sp. SIO2C4
CTTTTCGTTTCCATTGCCATCCTGATAGCGATTGGTTTTCGCTTGCACCCCATAGGCCAACATTCCCGTTGGACCTCCCAGTCGTTTCCTCAGGGAAACCGCGATATTAGTGGTTTTATTTTTCTTTCCCGCTACCCGGAAACGTTCCCATTGAGTTGGCTTCGGTAATAAATCATTGCTCTTGCCACTCGGATAAGCGGAATCTTTATAGACCAAGTCAGTAGGTTGAACAATGCGATAAGCGGCTTTATACTCCGGTTGCGGTAAATTGACTGTAGAAATATTCAACTGTAGGGACTCGGAATTGCTTTTTAGGGTAGAGGGAAAGATATGCAAATCCGAGGGAGCCCAGATATCCCCTGCTAAATCCCCTGTTTCGTACTTAAAGGTTATTGGTTCACCCAAGGTTTGCCCAAATTGGTCAGTGAGATTAGCACCGAGAGTAACGGTATAGGTAGTTTCTGGTTCTAATGCCCAAGGATTAAGGTTAACGAATCGATTGCCATCATAAGCTTGCACCAATTTGGGAGCTTCCTTGGGAGCAGGCTCAACCGTAATATTCTCCATGGCGGAAGAGGCTAGCAAAGGATTATTAAATTCCAACTGAGCTGCCCCGTTCACAAACCGTCCATAAGCGCCTCCCGCCTCTGGCTGTCCGTAAAATGTGGTTTCCTGATAGGTCAAGGGGTCAAAGGTTTTGACTTGACTAACGAAAGGGGTTTCGGTCGCGATATTGCCGCGAGCGGGACGCACACCAGGGGCAAAGGCTAATTTGTAATCGGTAGCTTTAGTTAGGGGTTGCTTAGGGGTGATCGTATAAATCCATGGCCGCAAGGAGGGGTTAAATTCCTGAGCGGGTTGCCTATACTCTGAGGAAACATCCTCTTGTTCTTTAAGGGCTACATCTAGCTTGACACTCTGAGTCTGACCTTTTGGTGTCATGGTCAAGTGCTCGTTTACTGAAGCGAGATCCAATTGAGTATTGGAGGTAAACTCTAACTTAGGCTCCAGGGCAATCGGTTGTGGTTCGGCTTCTGGATTCCTCTGAGTTGCTGGCAGATTGGTTAACTGGATCGGGGCAGTATTGAAGGTCCAGGCTAAGTCTTGTTCTAGACTATGATTGTTTAGGTCAGTTAATCCAGCTTTGAGGGTAACTTGGACACGAGTGGCTAGAGGCAGAGCTTGGTCAGCTTGGAATCCTACCATCCGTGGGGTTAAGAAACGAAATTGCCCAGGGATAGGGGGTATGATTTCAAATTTCTGTAATATTTCCCGCTGATTCGGACTTCCCAAGCGTTCAACGGGAATCAAGGGGTCTTTGAAGCGAATCCGAATTTGAGAGAGGGGCTCAGCTATGCCGATGGGACTAATTTGCTCAATCCACTCTGGGATTTGAGGCATCGGTAGGGGAGCTACTGCTGGTAAGGGTTCAAACCCTGAAGTTAGTTTAGCGCTATCACAGCTTATTATACCTAGGATGAGAGATAATCCCAGTAATAACCCTATGGCTGTTTTAATTACCCTACCCATGGCGTGCCTAGATTTTCCTCTTGCAGCTTCCACTATTGATTAAAGCTCAGATTTTTTAATTTGGCAGGATTGTGCTAAGTTTCCGTGACATACTCCCAACGCTAATTACTTCGCTATCGCTACGTAATATAGCCTGGGCTTCTCAACTTGCGAGAACTTGGTGCTTCATTGGTAATCCTACGATTCTTCCTCCACACCCAGCTTGACGACCGCTAGACCTTCAACGGCTGCAATACCTCTATTTACGATAATTTTGCCACTAGCCACATCGCGAGGCATGACGATCTGACATTCTGGACAACTATGTATTCTGACACTCAAGTCTTTAGGCACATCAGCCCCACATTCAGGACAAAGTTGACTACTGCCTTTAGCATCAACTTTTTGATAGTAAGTCCCAGTCTTGCGACAAACCCAATCCAAGATATTCAAGAATTGACCAGGCGCACTATCCAAGACGTGCTTGGCAAGCATACCTTTGCTCAATCCCAAAATGTTCAAATCTTCAGCAAAGATCATTCCTGCCTGACGGCAAAGATGATGGCTAACTTTGTAGTGAAAATCTTTTCGCTGATTACCAATCTTTTCGTGCAGCAAAGATATTTTGTGTGTCAAAGCTTGATAAGATTTACTTCCTTTTTGTTTCTTACTCAATCTGCGTTGCAGCCATTTAAGCTTGCTTTGAGACTGAATGTAGAACCGAGGATTATCAATCAATTCACCTTGGCTGGTAGCGACAAAACTGGAAATCCCCCAATCAATACCCAAGGGTTCACCATGAGGCATCGGATCGGGGATAGATATGTCAGAATGCAAAATCAGTTGAGCATACCACCCCGAAGCTTTCATCAGGACTCGAACCTGCTTGATAACAAATCCTTTTGGAATAGCTCGATGCAGAACAATCGGCATCTTACCAATCTTAGGGAGTTTGATTTGCCACCCAGTAATCGGATTCGATTTGAACTGAGGGAATACAAACGAACGATAACGTCCAACCTTCTTGAAGCGTGGAAACCCAAACTGTCTCTGTTGTCTAATCTTAAATGCTCTATCAAGTCTCTTGAGAGCATCTTGAAGGACTTGAGAATGTACAGCCTGAAATTCACGAATGCTTTTCTTGGCGACTGTCAGTGCGTTCTGTTGTTTGTAGTAGTCAGGATATGGTTCGTCAGCAGAGATAATATATTCCTGCCTGAGACTACAAGCGTCAACTCTACACTTACGGCTATTGATCCAGTCTTTTCTTTGTCGTAGTGCGTAATTATAAACACGCCGACATTGTTCGAGCCAATCAAGCATCTTTGCTTCTTGGTCGATATCTGGATGAATGCGATATGTGTAAGTCATGCTTTCCATACAAATAGTCTAACAAATATTGCCGTCTTGTTAGACTATTTATCCGATTGCCAATTATCACCCCATCGAGGGTTTCAATTGGCTTGGCTTGTCCATGTATCCCAACGCCAAATCAAAGATTTCGCGCGCGGACTTATAGCCCGCCAAACCCCCCAAAAGTTAACTCGTCGGGGTAGTGCTGGTGTAGTAGGTTAGGGCTTTTTGGTGGGGTGCCTCCGGATCACATTAAGTAACTGTGAAACTCCCCAAAACCAAAAATACAATTACTTTGTTTACGGCAGTGACTCACAAGCGATACCATCTTTATCACGGTCTAGCCGGTGGGGGTCGCCGGGAAAGGCATCAAGCACCTGTTGGGCTTCAGCTTGAGTACTGAAATCTGAACAATTGCAATCTGAATTCACGCAATTGGGCAATTCAGGTTGTAGATCAGGAGACGAGATAGGTGTTGTGTTACTAACCATCTTGGCAAAACGAACCTCAGATAAGCCAATCAGACTTGTCGGTCCATAGTTGGAGACAACATCGATTCTGGCAAACTGAGCTTCCACATTAGGAAAAGAGAAGATAGTAGCCGGAATATTGGTTGCAGGTCCTTTAGGCAGAGTTAGGGTTGAAGATTCAAAAACTGGATCACTAAAATCTGAATTGTTAGAGAGAACTAAGATAAAGTCTTTGATGCCCCGATTAGTTGCCGTTGTATTGAAAGCATTGTAATTCCAGAGGGCTAGTGTATTGAATAGGACTGGGCTGCCAAAGTCAAAGTCAAAGTTGACATCAGCTGCGGTTGCACAATGATTTAGCTTAGCTGAGAGAAAGTTAGCTGAATTTCCTCCAGCTACGTGGAGTTGATCCAGTTCCGTGCCGCTACCAGTCAGTCCATTGCCATTGAAAATGTTAGCTACAGCTCCAAAATTAGGTGTGAACGAGCCATTATTTAGGTTAACAAAAGCAGTTGGATGTAGGATTTCAACCTGAGAACCAGGGCTGGAGATGTTAGAATCTGTTTGGGCTAGGGCTATATCGGGGTAACTAGTCAGTGATGCTACTATCGAAAGCATCAACAGAACTGTCATCACAAAAGCTTGAAAGCTTCTCAGGAAAATTTGTTTCACTATTCTATGGTTGAGATTACTTTAATGACTTTACGTGAATTTGTCTAATTTTTCAAGCCCCTTACATAATTCAATTGTAGTATTTTGTCACACAAAAACCGCCAGGAAATTACCAGAATTTTTTTTAGTATAAATCATCATTGTTTCCTTTGCGGTAGTTGTCTGATTCATCGGGATTGAACTAGAGGGGAAAACTAAGGTTGGCAGCAAATATCCCCTCTTTTAGACGTTTTTTATGGTTTAAGTCCCGATATTCCCAAACTAATCAATTCCCAAAATAATCCCCAAAAAAACATCAATCCCTCTCCCTATCCCTGACATCCGTTAAGCCATCCGTTGCCAACAGTACCTTATTTCGAGTGCTCGGAGTAATCTTCAGAAGATTCAGGGTTCAGCTCCCAGCGGAGGTGATCACGAACCTCTAACTTGTCTCGAGTTTGCACAGCTTCACCATCAACTGAAGAAATCCCCATGGACTCCAGCAAGTCTTCAGTTACATTTTGGTCAGGAGTGGGCGTTTGTCCTCCAACTGCTTCTTCCCCCACTACTTCAGCCTGATACCAATTATCATAAATATCGCCACCGGTCACATTGCCACCGGATAGTTTGCTAATTCTCAACTTCTCCAAGGTGCGTCCCATCCCAGTGTCACGGTCAACCACACCCTCAAAAATCCGGTCAGGGTCTTCT
>NZ_JAAHGN010000586.1:0-4677 GCF_010672485.1 Moorena sp. SIO2C4
TCTAATCCACCATTGTGGATTAGCTTCCCCTGATATGGTGATGATGATGTATGACTGGTTTCGCCGCTTTGGCACCCAGCGTCCAGTTTATGGTCTGATGCATTCCAATGCCTGGCACATTTATCCAGCCCTGGCGCAGCTAGCGGCAAAGATGGGGGCAATCATGGCTCATCCCCAAATGGCGATCGCTGCTTTTCGTAAGGGAGCTAGTGTCTTAGTCTATCCAGGGGGTGCCCAAGATGTGTTCCGTCCCCATAGCCAGCGTCATCAAATTCAATTGGCTGGACGTAAGGGCTTTATTAAACTGGCACTACGAGAAAAGGTTCCCATTGTTCCGATTATATCCAACGGTGCCCATGATACCCTGATTGTCTTAGGTGACTGCTATGAACAGGCACGACAACTAAACGAGTTGGGGATGCCCTGGTTATTTGGTCTTGACCCACAAGTTTTCCCAATTTATCTCGGTTTGCCTTGGGGATTGGGGATTGGTCCTCTACCCAATATACCCTTGCCCATACCTATTACAACTCGTGTTTGCCCTCCGATTGTTTTTGAGCGTTATGGTCGTGTTGCTGCTCGCGATCAAGATTATGTTAATGCTTGTTACCAGCAAGTTTCTAATCAAATGCAATCGGAGCTAAATCGTTTGGTTGCTGGATTATGAGTAACTGTTCCAATTTTAGGGTTTAATGAGCATAGCATTTAAATTTTAGAGATTGGATTTTTGATTTAATGCTCCCTACAGGAAGCCTTATACCTAATCCAACGTTGTTAATGGTCAATTCTTTCCTTGAATTACCTAGCAACTAGTATTAGTCCTAGGGAGCATTAATCACTCGGTGACTCTTGCTTGGTAGTTATCCCGGCAAACCCTCAAAATTTCCTGGTCACTATCA
Source organism: Moorena sp. SIO2C4 (assembly GCF_010672485.1). Classification (NCBI taxonomy): domain Bacteria; kingdom Bacillati; phylum Cyanobacteriota; class Cyanophyceae; order Coleofasciculales; family Coleofasciculaceae; genus Moorena; species Moorena sp. SIO2C4. The sequence continues at coordinate 900 of NZ_JAAHGN010000586.1, forward strand.
CTAATAGAACTAATTGCTTGATATCCTTCTAGTCCAACGTGGTAAGGATAAGTAATAGCGCTATAGCGATGGTCAAGGCTTAGCCGTTCACCAACTATAGCAATGGGTGAGCGCTGTTCACGGGAAATGGTATGGGACAAAGCGGTTTGGTTGTAGGGATCAATAACCGTCAAATTCATTTGTTTTGAATCTAGGGTGCCGTAAAAACAGCTATACTCTGACTGAGGCATATATACCGCACCAAGCACCTTGCCCTGATTCGCTTCAAATACTAGATATTCTTGACCAATCTGTCCTGGTTGTGAGGATTCACCATAGAGGTAGATGCCATCATCAGGCATTGATGCATTTGGATTCGTTGCTTGAGTGTACGCTCTACCTGTAGTATCAATGGCTTGATCTGGCCGTTGAGGTGCTGCTGTTGCTATAGTTGATGAGGTAGTTACCAATCCTATCGTTAGCAATAGCCTTGTCAGGGGTAGTTTTCTAAGATTTAGCAGTTGACGTGCTGACAAGAACGATCCAGTTAATTGGTTAAGCATCATACTTACCCCCTTTGAAAAAAAAACTGTAAGACACCCTAAGCAAAAATTCTGAGAGTTTAGACCATCAATTGATGAAGCCATAATCAATCAGAAAAAGTTAATTTTTCCTAAACCAGAGTTATGTTGACTCTTAAGGTTATAAACCTATTTAAGCCTAAACTATGCTTTGGTTTGTTCCTTTGTTGATCGGTTTATCAACTGTCACAGTTGGCGCTGGTCATAGCCTGAAATTTTGCTGAAGCTTGACTATCAGCTTTCACCCAGCTATTGGTTGACCCTTGCTCAAGCAATAGCTGGGTGACCTTTTGCTGAAATAGGTGAGTCCAGACTCATCTTTTATTCAACCCTTGGAATAATTTTTCGTCCAGGTTAACTTAGAAATTGCTTCTTAAATGGCTCTCCCAGGTTTTTTTACCTCCTCACTCTCCCGTTTTGATGTGAAAATTTTGTGAACTTATCGGTGAACTTATACAGTGATGTCAATTTTGCTCTGACTATAGAAATACTCCAAAGGTCAGAACAGAGATTTCGGTGTTTTTTACATTTCTTTACAAAAAAATAAGTGGTAACCGTTTCTGGCTACCACTCATGCTTGGAAGACAGTCAACCATTAGCTAGCTAGCGATGTACTCCCGGAAATTAGCATGGCGACGCCGTAGCTGTGCTAAGGCTTGATGTTCTAACTGGCGTACCCGTTCACGACTGAGGTTAAGTCGCTTACCAACTTTAGCCAGAGACAGCTCTTTGCCATCCTCTAACCCAAAGCGTAGCGCTAGCACTTCCCGCTGTTGGGGGGTAAGTTCTGCTAACAGCAGATTTAGGTCTTGCCGCAAGGACTCCTGAGTGGTGTAGTTAACCGGTGTTAGACCATCATCTTCTAGCAGCTCAGACAGCTCTGTGTCTTGGTTATCTCCGACCCGAACGTCAAGAGAGATGGGCTGACGAGCAATGCTCAAATATTCCCTAATCTGAGCTGGTTCTAAATCCAACTCTTTAGCAATCTCGGTGGGAGTAGCATTGCGACCTAGGGTCTGGGATAGTTCCCGTTGTACTTTCTTAATTTTGTTGAGCTTTTCGGTAATGTGGATAGGCAGCCGAATTGCACGAGCTTGCTGAGCGATCGCACGGGTAATCGCTTGCCGAATCCACCAATAGGCGTAGGTGGAAAACTTGTAGCCCCTGGTTGGGTCAAATTTCTCAACCCCTCGCTCTAAGCCCAAGGTACCTTCCTGGATCAAGTCCAAGAATTCCATGTTGCGCTTTTGATATTTCTTAGCGATCGCTACTACTAGGCGCAGATTCGCTTCAATCATCTTGCGCTTGGCACGAGTACCTTGGTCTATGGCTTTTTTCAGTTCTGCTTCGCTCTTATTAACGTACGAAGCCCACTCTTCAGTTGTCGGTTCGCGCTCTAGCTCCTGTGCCAAGGTGGCTTTTTCCCCTAAGAGTGCCATCATTTGCTGCACTTGCTTACCATAAACAATTTCTTGCTCATGGGTCAGCAGAGGTACGCGACCGATCTCATGAAGATAGGTACGAACCATATCTGCTGAGAAGGTAGGCTTGGTCGGCTTGGTCGGCTTGGTAGTTTTGGTTTTGGTTTTAGAAGTGGGCATGGGTGAGTGGTGACTCCAAAAACAAGCAGTATAGTAGATTCTGTTGCGGATGTTTACTCCATCAAGTAACTACAATCTCTTTCCCTTGAGATTATTGCGCCATGGATTGCCTTACATTTATTACAAGAGGTATTAACCACCTACCTCCTTCGTTAGAAAGAGATTTAAGGGTAACATTGACGCTCTATACTAAGTCAAGTTTTTCTAGGTTTTGTCTGGGGCTTTCCCCAGCTTAGGTACTCCTACAAGTTGACCAGGCTCTAAAGCTCATTACTCTTGAAGCGTGGGTGTTGTACCCGCCACCCAATCGAAGATGTGGGGTTGATGGATTCCAGTTTCATCTGCCGCTGCCCCCCTGTAGCTATATAAGTATCTATACTTGATATATACTTATATATAATATATAAGGTATTTACAGATTGGTCTTACACAGCGTCCGGAGGTTTGGCTGATCGAGCCTTACTCCTGTAGTAGTTTCCTACTAACCTGGCAGCAACCAGCCTCCCGCAGGTGGTTTGAGGTCTTTAGGTTAATCCCCTTTAGTAATGGTTAAATCAGATTAATTCGAAGTCATTATGATTTCAACATAGCTCCATTGTATTACATATTTAGACCCCGGTCAAGGTGAAAAGGTTCAACAATTGTTTGCTTTGACGAAAAAATAGCAATATCATAGGGACAGAGTCACTAGATTACATTGGTGGGACGACAGGACCTTGGTGGGGCTTAGGAGATTAAGCCTCAGGTACATCCTCCATTAAAATAATCACCCAATAATCAGGAAATAGATAGATACTCCAAAGTGAGATAACCGAACTGATAGGGGTCGTGATGTCTAGACACGCAGCATGAACTGCCACTGGTAATTCAATAATTGGAAGTAATTGGTTGGAGTTGGCTAGGGGGAACTTAGCTAACTATAGAATTAAGAAAGATCCACATCCGACCAACTAGCGCTTAAAGAAAACACTGTGCCACACACGATTGTTACCGATACTTGCCAAGGAATTGCTGATTGCGTTGAATGTTGCCCAGTGGCGTGCATTCATCCAGGACCAGGGAAAAATGCCCTCGGGAGTGACTGGTACTGGATTGACTTTTCTAGCTGCATTGACTGTGGCATTTGCGTGGAAGTCTGTCCAGTGGAGAAAGCTATTATACCAGAAGAGCGACCTGATTTGCAGAAAACGCCATAATTTTTTGTGACCACCCACGCTATTGGTGTGACAACTATCGCAAAGCATTAAGCAGAAAACTTGGGGATTGTGGAGTGTTGAGAAATAGTTCAAAAATTTCTCCCCTACTCCCCTGGTTAACAGAATTAAAACTTAATAAAAACTTAATAGTAAAACTCACTATTAAAACTCGATACCAGGTTGCGCCTTAATCCCCTGTTCTTTTAAAGGATGCTTCACTAAGGTCATCTCTGTGACTAAGTCAGCTCGTTCAATTAGGGCGGCTGGTGCTCCCCTACCGGTTAAGATGACATGGGAATCAGCCGGTTTTTCGTCTAGTCCAGCCAAAACCTGCTCAATGGTTAGATAGTTGAGTTTCAAGGCTATGTTAATCTCATCCAATAGCACTAGCTTAATGTCAGGGTTACGGATAAACCCTAAG
>NZ_JAAHGN010000587.1:0-4675 GCF_010672485.1 Moorena sp. SIO2C4
TAATGTAGGGCGTTGACTCATGATTACGAAAAGCCATCAGATTTTCGCGAGAGGTTTCGTCAAGGTTTATCCTTGTGGTTGGAAAATACTAAAGCAAATTCCCTTTCGACGGTAGAAAAAAAGTCCTCAACTCCTAACTCTCCCTCTACAAAAGCTACTGTACAAAGCGTAAAAACTTCAGGTAATTGGATTTTGTTAAATAATAACTATTACTTAGCGAAATTAGTAGAAACAAAATCAGATGGGACGATTTCAGTTCAAATCACAACAAACGATCTGGAAGAACAGGCAAATTTGAAAGATCTAAAACCTGATCAATTTTCCCACTACTCACCAATCAGTTATGCCTATCAGGAGGAAGCTTTACTTACTGAAGTAAAGGATGTTATATTAACATCCACTGGGGGCAAAAATCTATTTGTTATTACTCTATTACCAATCCAACAGTCTCAGGAAAATATTTTTCAAGACATAAGAGTTGGTTCAAATAATGGTAATTATTATAGTCCTGACGAAATCGCTGAAATGCGCGTGATAATTTTACTGTTCAATGATGATAGTTTGCTATCCAATAAGGAAGATTATTTGAGGGTCGATTCTCTTATTAACTGTTCCGCTGGAGGAAAGCGTATAGAGCCAATTAATTTCCCCGAGCTATGGAAAAACCTAAAAATGCAAAAAGATAAGTTCTTGAGAATCGCAAGACTTGCCGCAGTTTATGAGCTCAAAATGAGCGGTATAGTTGAGCATATATTGGAACTCAAGCTAGGTCCTATCAAAAATCACTTAATGACTGTTGAATTTCGTGGGACGAGAATGTCAAGATACAAGAACAAAGAAACTAAGGTTATAGAGGTCAAAGGAAACTGCTCCCTGAGAGACTAATATAAAATAAAATTGCTAGGTAATTTTACTCATCAATCGAACGATTATTTATTATATTTGTTAGATATCTAAACCAATAAAAATGCCCCAAGTAGAACTACTTTATAGGCAGGGATTAGATCGTTTTAGCCAAACATTTTCTGAATTGGGACTAGGTGGGGATGATAATCCAGGTAGGAAACAGGAAATTTGGAAGAGGCAATATGGTTGGGCAGAGCTGCAACATTGGCTTGGTGTCTGTTTACTACAAAATCCTCAAGGACATCCAACTGATAATGTGGAGCAAGCAATCAAAGCATTTGAATTGGATAAATTTCCTCAATATTGGGCGAAAAATCAAAACTTTTTGGGATGCCTATTATCATCGGCTTCAGGGTGAAGTTGCTGATAATAAGCATTTGGCTATTGATGCTTTCCAAGACGCTCTTACTGTATTCACTTCTGGAGAGTTTCCGCAAGAAAGATTAATGGTGTTAAATAACCTGGGGATAACCTATCTAAATATCCCTGGGGAAGAGCAACCAGAAAATCAGGAACAGGCGATCGCGGCATTTGAAGAAGCTCTGACTCTGATCAATCCCGAAAAGTTACCTAACGAGTGGACAATCATGCAATACCGTCTAGGTATGGTTTATCGGGAGCGAATCCGAGGGGAGCAAGTCGAGAATCTAGAGCTTGCGAATAAGGCTTTTGAAGCTGCCCTGAAAGTTTCTATATCCCAAGATTTACCTGAAGGGTGGGTATAGTAGAATTTCTACACAGACTGGATACACATCTTGAAGAATTGATGCTCTATCTCAAACTCTTGACTCAGGTTGGGCTTAAACGCATAGGAAGCTCTTTTATCAGTATATTTGGTCTTTTATGGCTGTCTATCGAGCCAGTAGCACTTTTTTTTCCAGAGAGTCTGAATTTTGGTTGGATTGGCTACTTGGGACTAGTAGTAGTCTCCCTGGCGATAGCAGTTATTCAGCGTTTTCCCCGTAGCTCGGTGTGTAAAGCGTTGTCTTCTCCCGACTCAGTTGTAGAAATTAAAATTGGCAATCTTTTTAATCAGCCTGGGCATTTAGTCATAGGAGCTAACGATGTTTTCGATACGGAACTCGGAGAAGTCATCAAACCTTCTAGTGTACAGGGACAGTTTCTTACGGGCATTTATGGCAATGACCTTACTAAATTAGACACAGAGATTGAAGCAGTATTGGAGGACTACAAAGCTCAACGTACAAAAGAACCTAACAAAAACAAGGGAAAGTCTTGGCGCTATCCCATAGGCACAACTATAGCATTGGGTTCCCCTGACAAACGCTATTTCTGGACAGCTTACGGCTATATGGGCAATGACCTGAGAGTCCAGTCAAATGCTGACTACATTTGGAATTCTTTGAGCTGTCTTTGGGAAGAAGTTCGCCGGAAGGGTCATGGTATCGACGTTGCTATACCTGTTATTGGAGCGGACTTAGCTCGTACTAACTTACCTCGAATGGCATTAGCTAAGTTAATTATTCTTTCATTCGTAGTGGCTTCTAAGAAGGAGTTTGTCACCAGGAAACTAACTTTAGTCATCCATCCTAAAGACTTAGAAAACACAGATTTCTATGAATTAGAGGATTTCTTGACATCGGCTTGTTTTTGATATTGTCCTTAAAATCGGTATTATATAGTGTTTTCAATGGGGTGAGCTACAAAGCTCCTAAGTTAATGGGAGTAGGGATTAAGACCTGAGGGGGTGATAACAAGGGTAAAAAGGTGGCTTGTCACTCCCTTTGGGATGCGATCGCATTTAGTACTCGATTCTAGTTTCTGCACCAGCGAAAGTCACACAACAACCCAAACCAAAGTATCTCAGTGGTAGACTGCAAAGAGATCACAAGTGCAGACCCGGTGGTGCGTTACGGGACGGGCTATCTCAACACTGGCTACGAGGCGGAAAATTAGGGCGAGCCCGTCCCTAACGCACCCTACGCACTACATTCTGAATTCTACTAACCATCAACCTTCAACCTTCCAACCTCCTAACCTTCAACCTCCTAACCTCCTAACCTCCTAACCTCCTAACCTTCCAATCCCATTGGTTAAACAACGACTCGACAAATTATTAGTAGACCGTAACCTGTGTGAATCCCGACAGCGAGCTCAGGTGCTGATTCGTGCCGGTGAAGTAATGGTAGATGGACAAATATTAGATAAGCCGGGAACTGAAATTAAGACCACGGCTCAGATTCAGGTGAAAGAGAAACCCCCTTTTGTATCCAGAGGAGGGCAAAAACTTGCCAAAGCCTTGGAGGTATTTGGAATTTCAGTAAAGGGACGCATTTGCCTAGATGGTGGTATTTCCACCGGTGGCTTCACCGACTGCTTGCTAAAAGCTGGAGCAAAACAGGTTTATGGTGTTGATGTGGGATATGGACAAGTAGCCTGGAGTCTGCGCAATGACCAGCGGGTGGTGTTGAAAGAACGTACCAACTTACGCTATCTTCAGCCTGCGGACTTGTACGGTGTTTCACCAGTCCCGAATCAGAGTCAAGTCTATGCTGATTTAGGCGTAGTCGATGTTTCGTTTATTTCCTTAACCAAAATTCTTCCTGCTCTGTGGCAACTGCTATCCCCTCCCCGTGAAGTAGTGTTGCTAGTCAAGCCTCAGTTTGAAGTTGGTCGTGACCGTGTCGGGAAAAAGGGAGTAGTCAGGGACCCCCATCACCGTGCGGATGCGATCGCAAACGTTCTAGAATCCGCCAAACAGCTGGGTTGGCAGTACAAAGGATTAATCTCCTCTCCCATTACTGGCCCCGCCGGGAATATCGAGTACTTACTTTGGCTAGCAATGGATAGTATATTATGCTATCCCGATTTAGCAGCAATTAGAGAGATTACCAGCAAAATGAAGAATTTAGAATGAAGAATGAAGAATTTAGAATGGTTAAGGGTTAAGGCATAATTTCAAATTCTACATTCTTATAGCGTTTATCATAGCTATCAGATACACAATATTTTTAACCTATTGCCTATTGCCTCTTATCTGCTCCCTGCTCCCTGCTCCCTGCTCCCTGCTCCCTAAAACCCAGACATTTGTACCTCAAAAGTCGTAGAATTTATATAATTTAAAACTGATACAAATGAGACAAAAACTGAGAAATTTTGCGATTGTCTGGCCATTATTATGAAAATTGCAGAGTGTATTGGAGTAACTTATTAATGTCACACACCACTATTCCAGCAGGACAAACCCACAAAGCAGTTCCCGTTTTTCGCAGAGGTTCCGGAAGGCAAGGGGATTCAGGATCTAATAGCTCCCATTCCCCATTCCCCATTTCCCCTTCTCCCTTCCCTAAGGATAGTTTGAGATTAGACAATTTTAGATTAGACCCCAGCCCACCACAGCGATCAAAACCCAGTCAAAAGGTGGTAAAACTAAAGCGGTGGTTAGAGGATTGTTTTGATCCGGGTTGGGAAAACGTGGAGACTATCTTAGAGCAATACCCAGAGCGAGTTTTAAGTTTTAGAAGTGACTCCTTTCACCAAGCGATGCAGCGCGGTCTTGGGGGTTTCCCCCATGAGCGACTGCATCAAGAAGCTAGTAGCAAATTCCATACTACAGCAGGAGTGAAAAGAGGTAAGCTACTCGGTACTGAGATCTGCTGGGGTGATCAGCAAGTCGCTTTAATAGTGGAGCTACATCGGACAGAATCACCCAAAATGAATCTATCCATTGAGCTGCATCCTGCTGGTGGTCGAGACCTTCTCCCCAAAGGTTTACAAATTATGGTGCTAGATGAAGAAGGAATTGTGG
>NZ_JAAHGN010000588.1:0-4674 GCF_010672485.1 Moorena sp. SIO2C4
TCCCCCAGTAGACTTTGCTGTCGAGATTGGCTAAGCGAAAGACTATACCTAAGAGCAGTAGGGTAATGCATAATAGTCGCAAGGGAGGTTGAGGTAATTTCCCTAGCTTTAATCTTTTGGTTTCCATCACACAAAAAAGTACACCGAAAAGTATACAGGAAAGTACAAAGGTAATTGATTCGTATTCGTTTAATTTGGATATTGTACTTGATCGCTTTTTATTGACCGTTTCCTGATTACTGTTAACGATAATATTTCACTGTTAACAATAATACTTAATCTAGAAACTTACCGATAATCGTCACTCCATTATCCCATTTTAAGTATCTCTACCCAAACACAAAAAAGTATGAATCCCCCAGCCTCGAATCCCCCTAAAAACCAAGTAATATTTTGGTTTAGCTTGAGCCTAGCATTTGCTATGGTTTACAGCCTGATTGCCCTCGAAGAAGCCTTTAGTAATCAATACATTGTACAAGATGATGCCAGACAGCATGTATTTTGGATGCAACGGTTTTTTGATCCCAGCTTATTTCCCGATGATCTGATTGCCAATTACTTCCAATCTGTAGCACCTGCTGGCTATACTACCCTCTATCGGCTGATAGCATTTGTTGGGATTAATCCCCTCTTATTGAATAAACTACTACCGATGGTGCTAGGGTTGATTACCACTAGTTACTGTTTCGGGCTTTGTCTACAAATGCTGCCCATCCCAGCCGCAGGATTTATTGCGTCTTTGCTCCTAAATCAAACCCTATGGATGCTCGATGATTTAGTATCAGCAACCCCTAGGGCGTTCATTTATCCCCTGCTGCTAGCATTTTTATACTACCTATCACGGCGCTCATTGATCCCCTGTCTAGTAGTGATCACCCTCCAGGGTTTATTTTATCCTCAGTGCGTTTTCCTGTGTTGTGGCGTCCTGGTGCTGAAACTGTTGCGTTGGCGAGAGGGTAAAATCAGACTATCCTCCCAGAAGAATGACTATTGGTTTTGTGCAGCTGGGTTAGGTGTGGCATTCATCGTCCTGTTGCCCTATGCTTTGACCACTTCTGACTATGGTCCAATTATCAGCGCACAGCAAGCCAAAACAATGCCAGAATTCCAACCAGGAGGGCGAGTTGCCTTTTTCGATCACAACCCATGGCATTTCTGGTTGGAAGATGCTCGCAGTGGTCTATTTCCCCGAAGAAAGCGTTTACCTATAGCTGTCTGTGCTGGTTTACTATTGCCTATCCTGTTACGATTTCCCTCATGGCTACCGTTAGTGAAGAAAGTCAAAGGGGAAACGGTACTCCTGACTCAACTGGCTCTAGTATCCGTTGGCATGTTCGTTATGGCTCATGGTGTCCTTTTCCGACTGCATCTACCCAGCCGTTACAGTAAGCATAGTCTGCGAATTGTGCTAGTCTTAGCTGCTGCGATCGCTATAACTCTATTACTTGATGCTATTATTCAAGCTTGCCAGACGGTAGCCTTCCCTCTAATTCCAGGGAAACCAGTGTTGGGACGAGCGATCGTTACACTCGTGGGAATGGCTCTAATCTTGTCTCCTCTTGGTTTCCATAATTTCCCCAAAACCAACTATGAGCTTGGGAGGCAACATGGCCTCTATGAATTCTTTGCTAAACAATCAAAGGATATCCTAATTGCCTCACTATCAAAGGAAGCCGATTTCTTGCCAACCTTTTCTGGACGGTCAATCTTAGTCAGTAGAGAATACGGTATTCCCTATCATACTAACTATTACAACCAATTTCGCAACAGAGCGATTGATTTAATTCAAGCCCAGTACAGTCCAAACTTAGCTGAAGTTAAACAGTTTATTAGGCAGTACAAAATTGATTTTTGGTTGTTAGATAAGAAAGCATTTAATCCCCAATATATAGCTGAAAATCGCTGGATTATGCAGTATCAACCAGTAGCAGCAGAAGCTCAAGCTCGACTCAAACAAGCCATTGTTCCGGCAATTGTTAACGTAATCGATTCCTGTTCTGTTTTCGAGACAGAGAAGGTTGTGGTTTTGGATACCGAATGTATAGCGATAACTAGTAACAGTTAAATAGGTAAGCCCAAATCAATACAGCTATGTAACTATATATAAACAAATCTATCTAAACATGCTGGCTCAAGGGCATAGATTGAATTTCTAGATGTTTTACAAAACTTGACATCATTTAGTTCCATTAGTCGGTTTAATCATGCCTACCTACTAAATGGGTAATTTGGGAAACCCTAGTAATTCATGTGATCCCAGCCCTGAACGCTACTTGGTATGACACTAACTCTTGATTTTCATCATCACTTTAAAAAGCGATGCTCTTACAGAGCCGCTACGCGATCGCATCCCCTTTTTCACCCAATCAAGCTAACCCAAATAACAAAACTCAATCAATTAGGGGGTCAAACCCCTCAACTTATCTGAAACGACTGGGTTCAAGATTTTAATTAGATGCCCTAAATTGTTGTTAAAGTCAATTCTTATATTGTAGCAGGCATTACCAAATTCAGCCATCAAAACCCTACCTATCCCAGGGCTAAACCATTGCTCTGTATCTAATACAGGAAAAGGAAGACAAGGAAGACAAGGTGGACTTGGAAGAAAGACAAAATAACCAAACAAAATCATCTTCCTCCCCCTCTACCCCCTTCTCTGCCTCTCGCATTACTCTAAAACAAATACGTAAGCCTTGGTTGAATACGACAAGCCCGTCCAAAGCAATTTGGACAGGGTTGAGCATCACTATCAAGACTGAGACAGGAACTATCTCAGTTTTACTACTAACGTTTACACCACAGGGCGTAAACGCTGGTTCGCTCTCAACACACTACCTCGAATTTTGAACTATGAAACCCTGTGCCGATCAGAATTTAGGTGCCCATGTATTCTGGAATCCTTATCAGCCTCATCAACCATTAACACTCTTTTCTAAAACTGCTCACCCTGTAGCGGATAAACGTTTGTATCGTAAGGGTAAACGGTTACGCTTAACTGTCGAGGTTTCCCTAGTCCTGTTCACACTAACCTTGATGGTGTCAAGGGTGATGCTAGTCCTGTTAACATACGTATTTTCATCCCCAGCTACTGATCACTAACTATAATGATTAATGGTCAATTAACCATTAACCATTAACAAAAAGCAATCAAGCATATTAAAAGTTATTAACTGGACTTCATATCATCTCATGTTCTGATCTAGAAGCTTTTTCACCTTCATGGTTGCTGAATCGGTTGTATAGTAGTCCTGATGGTGATAATAGGAGCTAGTTGCGTAGTTCTCAACATCATTAGCAACAATACCTAAAAGATTAGTCCTAGAGGTTTTGAGTTCATCCAAGGCTTGCATTAGAACTGAGCGGTCAGTCTTGTTTAATCTGCCTACGAAGACCATACCATCCGTGTTAGCTGCTAGAAGGCGGCTATCGGCAAGTCCGATCACGGGAGGTGTATCATAAATAACTAAATCAAAAACAGCATTAAAATGCTCCATCAAAGTTCCCATCTTTGGCGCAGATAGTAACCGAATCGGATCATGTGCTGGGGAACCAGCAGTTAGCACATGAAGATGATCCCACAGGGGCACTTGCTGGATGGCTCGGTTAGCTTTGATCCCCTTACTAAGGACGTCACTCAAACCAAGTTGATTGTTCAAACCAAAAATTTTATGTACCCGGGGACGGCGCAGATCTGTATCCACCAGTAGCACCCGCCGACCCATAGCAGCAGCCACTATAGCTAGGTGGACAGCAACGGTAGATTTACCGTCTGCTGGTCTAGCTGAGCTAATCACAATAGATTGGATTGGCTTATCGCAGCCGAGTAAGCCAATATTGCGATGGAGGAACCGAAACGCCTCTAAAAAGGGAGAAGCTTGCTGCAGTTTTGGCGTTGAGTTATTTTTCTGATTCTTAGGGAAGCTTGGAACAAAAGGTATACCTTTGCAGCTTGATGACTTGGTTGCCTTAAGTGCTGGATGGTAAGGAATAACACCAAGAAGAGGCAATTGGGTATGATGTTTAAGTTCGTCGGGAGAGTGGAACACATGGTCTAAGCGCTCCATCAACCACCCTGTTCCTGCACCCAGTAATATACCTGCGATCGCTCCCAAAATAATCTGAAGTTCCTGATGTTGCGGAATCGGATATTGAGGCTGTTTGGGTTTGAGAATAAGTTCCCAAGAATAAGGCTGGAAGCTTTCCTTAAGCTCCAACAGAGTGTCTAATCGTTGGGTTTTATCTCTAAGTTTTTGCCGTAAACTGGTGTAGGTTGGATCTATCACCAACATCTGTTTCATGTCTTGCTCAAGACTTTCTTCTTCCTCAGCAAGAGCTTGTTGTCGTGCTTGCAAAACTGATATTTGGATGCTCCGATCTACCAGTTGTTGAGTGAGCTGCTGGTGAATTGAATTGGGTGATATCTTAGGAACATCTGTATTTGTTAGTTTGATCCCTAGTACCTGTTCAGCTTCAGAGCGTAACAGGGATAAGAAATTATACTTTTGCTGCTGTAGGGTCTTGATGGTTGGACTGTCTGGAGTATAGCGGCTTGACTCGATAGCGATCTCAGCCTCAACCTCTTCTAGGTGGTTGAGCATCTTTTGGTAGTAAGGGTTTTCAGCCAAATTCACTTGAGCCAGAGCTAACTCCGAGGCGCGAGAGTCCTTGACCTGA
>NZ_JAAHGN010000589.1:0-4671 GCF_010672485.1 Moorena sp. SIO2C4
TTCGTAGAGTCCAGCCAGGTTGTTGAGACTACTGGCTACATCGGGATGTTCTTGACCCAGCAGCTGCTTTCTCATGTCCAAAGCCTGGACATACAGGGGTTCCGCTTCATCGTAACGCCCCTGAGCTCGGTAGAGATATGCCAGGTTGTTGAGACTAGTGGCTACATTGGGATGGTCTTGACCCAGCAGCAGCTTTATCATGTCCAAAGCTTCGACAAACAGGGGTTCAGCTTGATGGTAACGCCCCTGAGCTTGGTAGAGTAATCCCAGGTTGTTGAGACTAGTGGCGATATTGGGATGTTCTTCTCCCAGCAGCAGCTTTGTCATGTCCAAAGCCTGGACATACAGGGGTTCCGCTTCATGGTAACGCCCCTGAGCTTCGTAGAGTCCAGCCAGGTTGTTGAGACTAGTGGCTACATCGGGATGGTCCTCACCCAGCAGCTGCTTTCTCATGTCCAAAGCCTGGACATACAGGGGTTCCGCTTGATGGTAACGCCCCTGAGCTTGGTAGAGTAATCCCAGGTTGTTGAGACTTTGGGCTACATCGGGATGTTCTTCTCCCAGCAGCTGCTTTCTCATGTCCAAAGCCTGGACATACAGGGGTTCAGCTTGATGGTAACGCCCCTGAGCTTGGTAGAGTAATCCCAGGTTGTTGAGACTACTGGCTACATCGGGATGATCCTCACCCAGACGACTTGTGGTAATATCTAAACATTTCTCATACCACGGTTCAGCTTGGTCATAGGTACCTCGACCTCGATAGAATCTTCCTAAGCCAACAAAAGGCCAGATTAAATCTTCATCCCTGAGCCAGTCAGTGAGGACTGTGGCAACTTCCTCTAAATGAGGGATGGCGGGGGTCACTACTGCAATCTGATCGCGAGTTGGTGTCTGGGGAATTGTTTTGGCAACAGCCACCATTGTCTTACAAAAGCTTTGCTTGTAGCTATCGGCCTCTGGTAATTGAGCCAGCTTGGTCAGGAAAAATTCTCGAATTAGTGGATGGAGTTGATAGGTTTGCTGTTCAGTCAGTTGCAACAGGTTCAGTTTCAGTAAACTGCGATTGGCCGTAGGCCACGCTACGCGATCGCGTAATTCCTCCAACTCTTCTTGTTCTTCTTCCCGGTCATCTTCAGTTTCGATAACACACTTCTCTACCAGGGACCACTCAAAAGGAGCAGGAGCAAACAGACTCAGACGACATCCCAACTGCTGTACTTCTGGACAATCTTTCAAATCTTCCCAGGATAACTCAAAGGCTGCTGCTACTCCCAACTGGGCTGTCATTTCCCCTTCTTCTGTGGGGTCAAGTAATGCCTTAGCTGCTAATTTCTTTTTCTCTAAACGTTTCTGAACTTTAGCAATGGTGAAGGTCGGATGTAGATCTAAATATCGTCCCACTAACTCTAAACCCAAAGGCAAATAACCCAACCATTCACATAAGGCTTCTGCTTCGGTTAGTTCTTTATCAATGCGCTCTTTTCCAACAAGCGATTGGCCGTAGGCCACGCTACGCGAACGCAATAATTCTAATGCTGCCTCTGGGGATAGTACATCCAAGTCAATTCGTCGGTAAGAAGCCCCTGGACGCTGACGACTGGTGACCAGTACTTTGAAGCGGGATTCAGCTGGAGGTAAATAGGGTTTAATTCTTTGTTTGTAGTCATTGCTGAAAGAAGCCACATCATCCAGCACGATCAATGCTGTTCCCTCTGGCCAATTTCTCCAGCAGTATCTTACCTGCTCGTTGAAATCTAGTTCATCTGGAATGGTTAATCCTAATTCCGTACGCCCAAAACTAACAACTTGAATCCCCAGATCTAGCCCGCGCACTGGAAACCAGCACCTACCACCAGGGTAGTTATCCTGATATCTCAGAGCATATTGTAAAGCTAACTCGGTTTTGCCAATACCGCCCATTCCGGCAATGGCGCAAATGGCTAATCTATCGGTCTTTTGAAGTTCCTCATGGAGCTGCTCAAGTTGAGTGTCTCTACCGACAAAGTAGGGAGTGCCACTATTGATACTAATGTTAGTCGGGGAATTTAAGGTTATTTGTTTTTTTTTGAGGCATTCCTCAATAAATTTCTTGACACCAAGATAGACCAAACTGTTTTGAGAATCTGGTTTACATAGGTCAATATGGTGCTTTGGTATGGCAACCGGCTTCACTCCTTCAATGCCTGGGTTGGCACTATCTTCGTCTACAACTAAAATCCCTTTTACAGGCTGGGTTTCATAATAGACTTTGGTGGCAATTTCTAGACTCCGAACGTTTTCTCTATACCACTCATTTAATTCCCGTAACTGAGAGTCATGAGCTTTTAGTTCCTCCACACTTACGGTGGTTCGTGCGAAAACACCAATATTATCAATTAAATTAGCTAGATGAGCACCAGTGTGGGGAGTAGCCAGAAATACTATGCCTTTAGTCTGCTCAATAATCCCTTTATAGTTATCAAAATTATTAGCACTACTAAGCATCTTTTTGACTAAAAGCCCGCCCATACTATGAGTAATAAATACTAATGGACGCTTGCCGAGATCGCAGCTGTTTAACCAATCTAATAAATTACTGGCTTGATCGAAAAGGGGCATACTGCCATTGCTTTGCCACTTTGTTGCTTTCGCGTCATACCCAAAAGACCAGATGTTAAGGCATAGCTGCTCTTTTCCTAACCAAACTGGCCAAAAATTATCATCATTTATTGCATGCTGGTGATGCCACGTGCCTCTGGGATCACCTCCAAGTCCGTGAACAAACACCACATCCATACTGGCTTCTGAGCCCTCCCACCCTGAGATTTTGATCAATCCCCTCGAATCGCTCACCAATTAGCCTCCAGTTAAATCTATAGCCTTAACCAGTAGATGCAGAAAATCCTATTTTTATTTATTCTAATACAAAAAAATCCAGGGAGTAGGGAGCAGGGAGTAGGGAGCAGGGATTAGGTAGTAATGGAAAAAGTTATCACAATTTATTTTATATACCTATAATAACTTATCGGATATAGTTTATTTTTTTTCTGTTTCCAAGGCTATCAGTAAATTAAATCAAAAAAAAACAAACGCTAACATTTTTACTATGTGCCCTGTTTGCGATTCTAACTTCTAACTTTTAACTTCTAACTTCTAACTTCTACTTGGTGGTGCGTTACGGGGCGGGCTATCCCAATACTGGCTACGAAGTAGAAAATTAGGGCTATCCCGCCCCTAACGCACCCTACGCACTAAATTCTTAATTCTACATTCTTAATTCTAAATTCTTAATTTTACATTCTTAATTCTTAATTTTCTTCCATTACCCCTCCAAAAAAAATTATAAAAACCCTTGACAACTAATTTTATAATCGTTATGATTATAAATGTTAAATTCAAAAGTAATTTTGAACTATGTCTGACAACTTTCGCCCAGATCCACAAAACAATCCTGAGGATATCACTCCTAGTAATACTCCTCAGGAACGTTCCCAAAAAAAATACCCCATTAAGCACATTCTGAAGGGGTCCCGCCGGGCAATAAACAACACTATGCATACCCTTTATGCACGGGGTTACGCCGAAATATCGGAGTGGAGCCCCCTTCAGCCGACTGGAATTCCTGGCGAATTCATCACGATGATGACCAAGTATTTAAATTTGGGTTAAACTATTAAGTTATAGGGGGGGGAACCCCCCTGGCCAAAGTATCAGGTTTGTTCGCGTAGCGTGACCTTTGGTCAATCCTATGGGATCATTTCTGGATTGGTTTCGAAAGTTGAGGCATAGCTAAAAATTCCTAGCCGTGGAAGGTATTTCTGCGGCTATTTTTTTTTGAGGTTGTTCGCGTAGCGTGGCCAAAGGCCAAGGTTAGAAGGTTAAAAGGTTGAAGGTTAGAAGGTTTAAGGTTAGAAGGTTAGAAAGTTAGAAGGTTAGAAGGTTTAAGGTTAGAAAGTTGAAGGTTAGAAGGTTGAAGGTTAGAAGGTTAGTTGCGTAGGGTGCGTTAGGGGGGGCCTCATTTTCCGCCTCGTAGCCAGGCTTTGGATAGCCCGCCCCGTAACGCACCACCGTGTCAAACAGCTTTTAGGAGATGCACCCTAAGGTTAGAAGGTTATCAGGTTTAAGGTTAAAAGGTTGAAGGTTGTTCGCGTAGCGTGGCCTATTGGCCAAGGTTTAAGGTTAGAAGGTTTAAGGTTAGAAGGTTTAAGGTTAGAAGGTTTAAGGTTATTATCCGAAGATTAGCGTTAATAAAAATCTGCGCTATTTCCCGATTTTCCCATTTCACGATTTGCCCAGGATTCGTGATTGATCCTTGGTGGGCAGTGCATACCTAGGTGTACCCAAGCAAATTAATCTTTCTGTGGCACTGCCCACCCTACATCTGTTCTATTGTGATTCATCCGTTGGTGGGCAGTGCATACCTAGGTGTACCCAAGCAAATTAATCTTTCTGTGGCACTGCCCACCCTACATCTCCTTCCGATTCCCGATTCCCGATTCCCGATTCCCGATTCCCGATTCCCGATTCCCAGCGCAGCTTACCAAACCCTACCTGAGTTTATAGGTTGACTGAGGGTTCCAGGCCCAGAGGCAGTAGTGGATTTTAAAACTGCGATCGCTCTTCCGTATTGAGGATCCTTACTAGTGCCACGCCATCCCGGTTGACTAGATAGCAGTTGCCGTTGCTCAAGGG
>NZ_JAAHGN010000059.1:0-14800 GCF_010672485.1 Moorena sp. SIO2C4
CTCATGGCTGGTGCCAGCTTGGCAAGCATCACCTATTTACTTGCCCATTCATGAAAAACCGGAAATTCGTCAGCTAATGCGCTACGCCCACGCTACTTGAGGTGCTATCAGCTAATGCGCTACGCACACGCTACGCGAATAGGTTTTTAATAAAAGAGGTAAGCATTAGTTTAATCTGAGTTAAGTCGGCTGAGGAGTGACAGCTTATGGCACATCAAGTAGCACCTCAAGTAGCGCATTAGCTTACATTTTCATTAATCTCTCAACATTAAATTATCCCTAAAGAGATTTATGTTAAGCTGACGGCTGACAGCTGACGTAAATTGTTTAAAGAAAACTCCAACAAAGAAAAAAAAATTACTTAGATAGCTTCTTTCATCGCGCTGTAATTATATATTAGACCTATTGGATAAGTCTCATAAACCGTGGGTGAAGACAAGGCAAAAGGCAAGAGGCAAGAGGCAAAAGGGATAGATACAGCATTTTTAATAACTCTCAGATGTGCTCGAAGAATTAATAATTAAATTCGCCACGGGTCTCACCTCAGGTACACAGGATTTTTTCCTTTTCCCCTCTGAACTCTTACCTGCTCCCTGCTCCCTAAAACCTTAGGTGCGCTTTCCGTTGGCGAATTTAATTCGCCACGGGTCGCACCTCAATAATTTGTACCTGACCGAATGGCAAAACGCTGTAAATGCTTTAAAGGACATGAATGATCATCCAATTAAAGCTTTTTATAAATTATCTAAGTGAAGTAAATTTATTTCACAACATCTTTAACTAATCGATACGTATAATTATGCTGATTTTATAATCAATAGCAATTTTTTCGCTTATTCTGAATCTATAAATTGAAACATTCAGCTATCAGCTAACGCCTTAGGCGCATCTACGCTGACTATATATCAGCCCTTGCCTGAGCTGAATGCTTACCTTTTTTCACAAAAAGGTCAAATTTAACTTGATTAACTTAACTATTAGAGGCTGAAAACTACTGTAGTTTTCAGATACAACCTCAGATACTACCCAGGTGTGCATTACATAACAACTGACAATTCATTAATTACGGAGCAAACATCAATGGTTTCTAATGATAACTTTGCCGACCGGGTATTGTTAAACGGTACATCAGTTAATACCACAGGCACTAACGTGAGTTTCACTGGGGAGCTAGGTGAGCCGGATCATGCAGGCATTAGCAGCCCGTTAAATTCTGCTTGGTGGTCTTGGACAGCTGCCGCTGATGGTATCGTGACCATTGATACTTTTGGGAGTAACTACGACACTAGCCTAGCAGTCTATACCGGTTCAGCAGTTAACAGCTTAACTGAAATTGCCAGTAATGATGATAATGGCATGACTTTGCAAAGCGCAGTTCGATTTACCGTTAGCGCTGGTACAACCTACCAAATTGCTGTTGATGGCTTTTTTTCCAACACAGGCTTGATTGATCTCAACATCAACTTAGATGAGGGAACATCAATGGTTTCTAATGATAACTTTGCCGACCGGATATCGTTAAACGGTACATCAGTTAGTACCACAGGCAATAGTCTGGGTTTCACTGGGGAGCCAGGTGAGCCGGATCATGCAGAAGTTAGCAGCCCGTTAAATTCTGGTTGGTGGTCTTGGACAGCTGCCGCTGATGGTATCGTGACCATTGATACTTTTGGGAGTAACTACGACACTACCCTAGCAGTCTACACCGGTTCAGCAGTTAACAGCTTAACAGAGATTGCCAGTAATGATGATGATAGCATGACTTTCCAAAGCGCAGTTCAATTTACCGTTAGCGCTGGTACAACCTACCAAATTGCTGTTGATGGCTTTTCCTCCACCACAGGCTTGATTGATCTCAACATCAACTTAGATATTGACGACACTCTGATTTCAGGAACATCAAACGATGATACCCTGTTCGGCACTGTCGAAAACGATCAGATTGAGGGTTTGGCTGGCAATGACACAATCTTTGGTAGTGAGGGAATTAATACCCTTCTTGGGGGTGATGGTAATGACCTGATCTACGGTGGTTCACAGCTGGATGTGATTCGTGGTGGTAGCGGTAACGATACCATTTTCGCCAGTGAGGGTAATAATGAAATCTTTGGTGATGCTGGTGATGACATCATCTATTCTGGCTCTGGCAATGATTTCATTAATAGTGGCAGTGGTAACGACACCCTGTGGCTAGGGGGTGGTGAGGATCTAATTGTCCTCGAAAGCGGCAATGGCTTTGATACCATCAATAACTTCCAGCTTGGTCTGACTACCTTTGATGCTGGCGATAGTGATCAGCTGAGCATCGTTGATGGTGCTAATGGTGCCGAAATCTCGAGCGGGGGAGACCTCTTGGCTGTGGTGCGTTTCACTCAAGCTACTACTCTCATTGATAATCTCTCTGAGGTGTTTGTCTAGGGTTTTTCTGCAAGGCTTTGGTAAAGCAAAGCTTGCCGGAGCATAAAATCATGATTTGATTAGCATAGTGCGTCTGAGTTAACTCAGGCGCATTTTTGATCAGGGTTGGTGTGCCCAGGGCTTTTGTTAAGAAAAATTACAAAAATCTGCCCTTTTGTGGCAAAATAGCAGATTTAATTTAATTTTCCATTAGAGCCTGAAAAACACAGCAGTTTTCAGATACAACCTCAGATTGATCAGGGAAAATATTATGGGTGTTAAGCGTTCTGGAAATAACGATATTGATGCTTTGTTGGATGATGATTATTGGGTTGATACAGGTAAACCAGTTTCTCTAACTTACAGTATTAATTACTCAACTGGAAGTGATGGGCTTGATTTGAGTGAAAGATCAATGGTGAGAGAAGCCCTGACAAGATGGAGTGAAGTCGCTAATATTACATTTCGTGAAGTATCAAACAAAGGAAATCTACGTTTTTCTGGACAAAGTGGAATCAGTGGAGTAGCAAGTCAAAAAAACGCACGAAAATGGTGGAAGCCTAGGAGTTGGAGGTCAGATAAACTAGACCATGTAAATATTAAGCTTGGAAAAGATTCTGCTACTGGCAGAGGTCATAGGTTTCTCGACGTGGCACTACATGAAATTGGACACGCACTTGGATTAAAGCATCCAGGTGACTACAACGGTGACACCGGAAAAGGTAGTTCGCCCTTTTTACCGTACTATAAAGACAATAACACAAATACTGTGATGTCTTATAACGATGTCGGTGACTATGCAGCCACACCAATGCCTTATGACATCAGGGCTGTACAATACATTTACGGGAGTAATAATTTTAATTCAGGTAACACTTATTATAGGTTTGACAGTGTCAATGGTTATTCTTACGATAATGGTTTAGCTCGTCGTGGTAGTGAAAAACTACCTATGAAGTTGTCTATTTGGGATAGTGGTGGAGTTGATACTTTAGATTTTTCTAAACTTGGCCCAGTTATTTTTAATATAAGTAGATCTTCTGGATATTATTTTGACATAAGAGGAGGAGGTATACTTACCTCTCAGCATGCTTATAAATCAATCACCTATCAACCGATAGATAACACAAACAATACCAGTTCATTGCGGTATAAGACCACTCGTTATGGAACCTCAATTGCCTATGGGGTTGTAATTGAGAATGTTATTGGTAGTTTGACTAGCGACACTATTATTGGTAATTTTAGTGCTAATCATCTGAAAGGTGGTAACGGTAATGATAGTCTTTATGGTAATGGTGGTAGTGACTCCCTATTTGGTGAAGCAGGTAATGATTCTTTAATTGGTGGAACTGGTCGCGATGAGTTATATGGTGGTACAGGTAATGATAGTCTTGATGGTAATACTGGTAATGACTACCTGAGTGGTAGCTCAGGTAATGATTTTTTAAGAGGTGGAACTGGTCGCGATCAGTTACACGGTGGTACAGGCAATGATACACTTAGTGGCGATAGTGGTAGTGATATTCTCAGCGGTAGTTCAGGTCATGACTACTTATACGGTGGAATTGGTAATGATTACATGTACGGAGGCTCTGGTAATGATACCTATACTGTTGATAGTTCAGGTGATCACGTATTTGAATATGCTAACCAAGGTATTGACATAGTTTACGCTTCAACGACTTATGGTCTTAGTGCTCATTTAGAATACCTAAACCTGACAGGTACAAATTCTATCAATGGTTATGGTAACAATTTAAATAATGTCATTAATGGCAACAGTGGTAATAACAATATTTGGGGTGGTCTTGGCCTAGATACTGTCAATGGTGGTGATGGTGATGATATTATTTACGGTGATTATATCATTGCCAGCACTGGACAATATCTATTTAGCCTACCAGGAACTTGGCTCTCTACCCAAGCAGAAGCTCAACGCCTTGGTGGTAACTTAGTTACGATTAACAACGCCACGGAACAAAGCTGGCTAAACACAACCTTTGGAACTAATGAAGTGTTTTGGATCGGTCTGAGCGATCGTACTATAGAAGGTCAATGGCAATGGGTTAGTGGTGAAACCTCAACCTATCGTAACTGGTTTCCCGGTGAACCTAACGATTATCGTAGTTCCTCAATTCCCGATGGTGAAGATTATGCAGTGATGGGTTGGGGCAATCAGGGTTGGAATGACCTTCAAAATTATCCCAACCAACATTTGCGAGGTATTATTGAAATTCCTTCAGTATCACCAGAAATAGGTGAAAGTGATATTTTAAATGGTGGTGCAGGCAATGACCGTATCTATGGTGGTGGTGGTGATGACCAGTTGTATGGGTCTTATGGTAATGATAACCTCTATGGTGGTTTTGGTAATGACTTGTTAAAGGGTGAAAGCGGTAGAGATCGCATGAAGGGAGGTTTTGGTGATGATCAATATGTTCTTGATGTTGATAGTATGGGTGATACCATAGTTGAATATGCAGGTCAAGGTATTGATAAAGTTTACACCTCCATTACCTATCACCTTGGCGATAATTTGGAAAATCTAGAGCTCGATGGGACAAATCCTATCAATGGCTACGGTAACAATCTCAATAATGTTATTCAAGGCAACAGTGCCAGTAACAATATTTGGGGTGGTCGAGGTCATGATACCGTCAATGGTGGTGATGGTAATGATATTGTTTACGGCGACTATCTCGTCACCAGAAATGGACACTCTTATTTGTTGAGCCAACCGGGCACCTGGTTCAATACCCAAGCAGAAGCTCAACGCCTTGGTGGTAACTTAGTTACAATTAACGATGAAGTGGAACAAAACTGGCTAAACACCACCTTTGGATTTAATTACGATGGATTTAATGTTGAAGCTAATCGATTTGAAGCTAATCAATTGTTTTGGATAGGCTTGACAGATCATACTACTGAAGGTCAATGGCAATGGATTAGTGGTGAAACTTCAACCTATCGTAACTGGGCATTCGGTGAACCTAACAATTACACTGATGATGAAGATTATGCAGTTTTGGTGAGTTGGTTTAATCAAAACTGGGAGCAAACCTGGTTTTGGGTTGGTGCCCAAAATTATCCTAATAAAGTTTATTTACATGGTATAATCGAATTACCGTCAGTTATACAAGAAATTGCAGGGAATGATAGTTTGTATGGTGGTGCTGGCAATGATCGTATCTATGGTGGTGCCGGTGATGACCTTTTAAATGGGGGTACTGGAAATGATGTCCTCTCTGGAGGTGCTGGTGCAGATAAGTTTGTCTTGAATATCCCTACTGAAGGGATAGATTACATTAGCGACTTTGTCAGTCAGCAGGGGGATAAACTACAAATTTCGGCTAGTGGCTTCGGCAGTGGTCTTGTTCAAGGAATTTTAGATGTGGGTCAATTTGTTTTAGGTGCTGCCGCCTTAGATACAAATGACAGATTCATCTATGATCGTTCATCAGGATTACTATCATTCGATGCTGACGGTTCAGGTACACTAGGTGCTGTACAAGTTGCGAATTTCTCTAACAAAACTGCCTTAACGAATACTGATATCCTGATTGTATAGGATACATTAGACATCTCCATAAATTTGGTGTTAAGCTAGAGAGGATAATGGTTTTATATTCTCTAGCCTATTGCCTATTGCCTATTGCCTATTGCCTATTGCCTCTTGCCTTTTGCATTTCTCAAGGTAGACTATGTTCACAACTGAACTAAAAATGCTATATCAACGCCACAACCGCTTAATTTCTTGCCAAATTTGTGATTGTCCTAACTGAGTATTCGGATGAGTTAAAACTCCCTGACTGGGACTAAACAAAAATGCCAGCATAAATAAACCAAAAGCTACTAAAACAATTGCTGGTCCAGAAGGCAGATTAAAAAAATAACTCAGGTACATACCAGTAATACTAGCTACTACCCCAAGGGCTGAACCCAAAATCATCATCTGGTGCAACCGATGGACTAATAAGTAAGCTGTTGCTCCTGGTGTGATTAACATCGCTAGCACCAAGATCACTCCAACTCCTTTGAGGCTAGCGACAATGGTCAAGGCAATCAAGATCATCAGACCAAAGTTCAGCAAGTTAGTTGGTAAACCTGCTGCTTTTGCCCCTAAGGGATCAAAGGTATAATACATTAATTCTTTGTACAGCAGGAGAATGATTGATAGTACAATCGCGGTGATAATGGCTGTATTGATGACTTCTTCATTGGTGACACTCAGAATATTGCCGAATAGGAAGTGATTGAGGTCAATTTTGTTATCTTTCTGCATCACCGTAATTAAAGTGATGCCTAGGGCAAAGAAAGCGGAAAACACAATCCCCATGGCGGCATCTTCTTTAATTTGCGATCGCGTCCGGATCCAAGTAATCACCACAGTGCTAACCACCCCAGCAATAAAGGCTCCCACAAAAATGTCAGCACCGATCATAAATGCGATCGCTAATCCCGGTAGTACAGAATGACTGATAGCATCTCCGAGTAACGCAAGTCGCTGTACCATTAGGTAGCTACCAACTGCGGCACAAACGATGCCCACTAACACCGCAGTAATTAGCGATCGCTGCATAAACCCATAGTGCAACGGCTCAATTAAAACCTCTAACATATAGCATTTTTAGGTTAAATGTAAACATAAGATTGAGATAAAAAGGGAACAGGGAACAGGGAATAGGGAACAGTAGGAAACAGGGATGGAAGGATTTTTTTGTGCTATCATAAATCAGCTTTTGCCTTTTGCCTTTTGCCTTTTGCCTTATTTCACTTTACAGCAACTGGATCTAACCAAAAAACGACTTGACCACCATAAGCCTGTTGCATATTAGCTGCACTCAATACCTCTTGCCTAGAGCCACTAGCAATTAACTCCCGATTCAACAAAATCAAATCATCAAAATGAGTGATCGCTTCTCCCAAATCATGGTGAACTACCAGCACAATTTTTCCGGCATCGGCGAGTTGATGGAGGATAGTAAAAATTACAGCTTCAGTTTTTTTGTCAATACCAGCCATCGGTTCATCAAAACATAATATATCTGCTTGTTCAGCTAATGCTTTAGCGAGAAAAACGCGCTGCTGCTGTCCTCCCGATAGCTGTCCAATGGGACGATTGCGGTAATCCCCCATGGCAACTTGTTCGATGGCATCCGCTGCAATCCGCCGGGATACCGTGGAAAAGCGACGAAACCATCCTGTTTTCCGGACTCTACCCATTAGCACAACATCCCAGACAGTAGCGGGATAAGTCCAGTCAATTTGCGTCCGCTGTGGCATATAAGCCACCTTTTCTAACTGTTCTATCAACGGTTTTCCCTGATACATAGCTTTGCCTGTGGCAGTGGGAACTAACCCCAGCATGGCTTTGATCAAAGTACTTTTCCCAGCACCATTCGGACCAATAATTCCAGTTAATCGTCCTGGTTTGATCTCACAGTTGATATCCCTGAGTGCTTCTACTAGGCGGTAGTGTACACCCAGTTGCCTCAGGGTAATGGTTCCTGTCTGGGACAGATTGCTATATCCAGCTTGGTGTTTCCTCTTGGGAGAAGCAAGGTGATGAACCGAGGCAGCATCTGGCATAGAGGGTTCCGGAAACAAAAAATTAAACAAATATGAAAATAGTTTACCATGAAATATGAAAAGAATATGATAAGACTTATGCTGCAAACCTAGTTTCTTAGCAAAATTACACCGATTTCAGCCTTTGATTGATAGCGATGCAGCGAGGTAGTGCGGTATTGGGCGTTGCTGAATTGAAGTATGAATGCGCGATCGTCTGGTTTTGGTCAAGCCCCCTAAATCCCCCAACTTTGCGGTGCGACCCAAGGGCGATTTACTCGCCCATTGGAAAGCGCACCGGGGGGGACTTTCAGAGTTTTGTTCCCCCCAGAATTGGGGGGCTAGGGGGGCGGAATCATACCCAGAATCAGCAACGCCCGGTATTGGTGCGTAAGTTCTGATCAAAAGATAACGATTAAGCCGATGAGAGTAATTACTAAGTCCTACAGTAGAAAGCGCCAATGGTGGCTGACAGTAGTAATCATTTTAGGAGTCTGGATAAGTGGGTGTGATACCACCGGAACAAAGCAGAGTGGTATTGATGGCGATGATAAGCCGAATGTAGTTACCACTAGCACTATCATTACCCACTGGACGAAACAAGTAGGAGCAGATGAAATTGAACTGACGGGTATCCTAAAACCGGGAGCAGATCCCCATGTCTATGAGCCAGTCCCAGCCGATACTATAGCGTTGGAACAAGCTAATCTGATTTTATACAATGGCTACAATCTGGAACCAGCACTGATTAAGCTGATTAAGTCTGCTGGGGTTAAGGTCAAGACCTTTGCAGTTGCGGAAGTGGTGTCACCCTTGAATTTTGAACACGAAGGCAAGACGGAACCGGATCCTCATGTTTGGGGGGATGCTAAAAATGCGATCGCAATGGTGAATGCCATTCGGGATCAGTTGATTGAACTCTCACCGGAGGACAAGGAAGAATTTACCAAGAATGCAGCACAGCTAACTGCTGAATTGAAAACGCTTGATGCTTGGATTATCCAGCAGATTCAAACTATTCCTCAGAAGCACCGCTACCTAGTCACAACTCATGATGCTTTTCAATATTATGCTCGTGCCTATGGCATACCAGTGGCTGGAACCTTAATTGGCATGAATACTGAGGAAAAACCCAGTGCTCAGACTGTCAAGGGTTTGGCAGACGCTATCAAAAAAATTGGGGTTCCAGTGATTTTTGCGGAAACCACGATTAACCCAGCTTTGATCAAGACTGTGGCTCAGGAAGCTGGGGTGAAATTAGCGCCAGAAGAATTATACTCTGATTCCTTAGGTGTACCGGGTAGTGAAGCTGATACTTACATCAAAATGTTAATCACTAATACTCACACAGTTGTTGAAGGCTTAGGAGGGAACTATCAAACGTTTAATCCAGTTGAGTAATGTACTTGACTAATGTACTTGACTAATTGCCAGAGACTTGTTTGAGTTTTTAATCATTTAGCTACCTGCTCTCTAGATGCCAGCAAAGGTAGACGAAGAGATAAATACAATGGTCAGATCTATGGATTAATTAGGTTTTGGAACCGTTGCTCGTCTTTAATCATGTCAAAATCCGCATCAATATTAATGATAGACTTAAGTCTATCATTCAAACTCATCGCTTGTTCTAAACTGGCAATTGCTGAGTCAATCTCACCGTTTAAAACATAATAACAAGCTTCATTGTAGTAAAGATTAGATGAATTTGATTTTAGCTGCCGTACTCTTTCCAAACTGTCCCAGGCTTCTTGATAGCGACCAAGTTTGATCAAGGCATAGGCTCTATGGTTCCAAGCATGATGAAAATCTGGGTTGAGCTGAATCACCTGATCATAGGAAATCAGTGCTTCTTCATACTGTTCCATGTATCTGAGAGTATAACCTTGTCCAAACCAACTCCTAAAGTTGTTCGGATTAATTTTAATCGCCTCGGCATGGGCAGCGAGGGATTCCTCATATCGCTTTAATCTCTGCAGGGCTTGGCCTTTTCCTGACCAAGCCACATCGGAATCTGGCTGGAGCTGAAGCGCTTTTTCATAGGATGCGATCGCATCTTGATAGCGATTTTCAATCCACAGAGCGTGTCCTTGATTGATATAGTCATCAACTGTTAAGTATAGCTGGGGATTAGCAGACTTTAACGACTCCAGCTGTTTAGTTAGCTCTTCCAGTTTTTGTTGGACTTCTGGAGCAACAAATTCTTCTTGGATAATCGACGGAGTAATTCGAGAAATTTCGTTAAAAATCTGCTCTTTCTCATGTTGAGCAGCCACAACTAGATGCTGGAGTTGAGAAACAAAATCAGATTTCAGCGTTTCCAGCTCCTGCTTAAAAGCTTCAACTTGTCGTTTTAATTCCGTAGTGACTTCAGCATCAATTTGCTCTTTTATTTTTTGTTCAGCTTCTTCTTGGAATTGCTTTTGCGTCTCAGACACTAATTGGTTGATGATGCTACGACGTAGCAAGAGCACTGCCAGACTAGTAACAATAGGGATGGCGATTAGTACTGTAATTAAAAGGTTGAGCAGGTTAATCGTCCAGTCAAAGGTTCGATGAACTTCCGATTGGATATGATTGCGAATTGTGTAACTTTTCTCTAGATGATCATTAATTAACCTTTCCACTTCCTCCCGTTCTTGGTTCGACAGTAGTGGAGTTGGTGGTGTAGCGTTAGGAAATGATGAATTAGGTTGAGCAATTGCCCCCTCAACTGATAGCAGTAAAGTAGCCAAAGTAATAGCAAGGTTAGGCTTGATTTTCATAACAACTCATATCAAGTGTTGCCAATCCGAATCAACTGTGTTTTTATAATTGAGCGACAAGTAATTACATTTTATATACGAGCACGAACATTTCGGATGCTAGGCAGTACAATTTGGATCTTATTGATGGGCTTTTTTGGGGGTCAACTTGCCCGTCGCTTGGGAGCACCTCCTTTGATTGGCATGATTGTGGTGGGTATCGTGATCGGACCAGAAGTGGGGGATGCGATCGCACCACAAGTCCTAGTTATTGCTGATGACCTACGCACCTTCGCAGTTATGGTCATTTTAATGCGGGCAGGACTGGGATTGGATCTCGAGAAACTCCTGGAGCAAGGAACTGTTGCGCTAAGGTTAGGCTTTTTGCCCGCCATCACCGAAGCGATCGCAGTAGCTGTTGCTGCGATAATACTGTTTAATTTCGATTTTCCCACTGGATTACTCCTAGGTTGTGTAGTCGGAGCAGAATCCCCCGCCGTGATTGTGCCAGGAATGCTGCGACTCAAAAGTTTAGGCTGGGGCGTAGCTAAAGGGATACCGGATGTGATTCTAACTGGGAGTGCCTTATCCGATGTCCTAGTATTGCTACTCTTTAGTTTGATGGTGAATTTCTTGGCACAAGGAACGATCAACAGTAATGCTATCCAATTCCTGCCCCTGCAAGTTCTAATCCAGGTCGCCCTTGGTGTCTTAATTGGATATATCGCTGCTCAGTTAATTATTTTCCTATTAACCAAACAAAATTGGACCGAGACTATCGTCCAAGATACCTTAATTACCGCAGCAATTGCCTTATTATTAGTAGTGTTAGCTAAAAGTCTGCCATACTTTTCTGGCTATTTAGCTACCATGGCAATGGGATTTTTCCTAATACAATTAGACCCTCCCTTAGCACGACGCTTGCGAGTGGAATTTAACCATCTGTGGGTAGTAGCAGAGATTATTCTATTTGTCTTGATGGGAGCTAGTATCCAACTGCGGGTATTAGAAACAACCCTGTTACCTGGCATTTTAATCCTCGCCATTGGCTTATGTATCGGTAGGATGGTCGGGTGGTATCTCTCCACATTGGGGAGTAATTGGACTTGGCGAGAGAAACTGTTTTTGTTACCCGGAAACTCCGCAAAAGCCACAGTACAAGCAGCCATTGGTGGTATTCCCTTGAGTCAAGGGCTAGAAGGAGGTCAGACAATTTTAGCGATCGCAGCCCTCTCAATTTTGATTACTGCACCTCTAGGGGCTTGGGCAATTCCCACCTTTGCCCCTAAACTCTTATCCCAAGACCCTGTAGACCCCACCAAAGTAACCGTTGCCTCTCATACTCTGCTACTAGCCGCTGTCGATACCTCTAATTTAGCCACCCACGTATTAACTAAAGTAGCAGATTTAGCAAGACGAAGTAATGGGGAAGTTATTGTTTTACATGTGATCACAACATCAAATCAGCCAGAAGTCAAGCAGTTACAGAACCAAACCAAACGCTTGCTCTTGGATATTCGGCATCAGTTTATTACCGTAACCGGTTCGATTCCCGAAGAAATTGTTCGCATAGCCCAAGAGCATCAAGTAACAGATATAGTGATGGGAAAACGGGGACATCAACCCTGGCAGCAAGTGCTGGTCGGTTCCGTATCTCAGGCAGTGTTAGAAACCAGTCCAATTCCAGTAATTTTGGTTGAAGAATTGGAACGAACCAAAGTAACTTATCCTAGCAAATAACAAGTATTGTAGTGTTCGAAACGCTATCAGGTGCTAAGCTTTAATTACTAAAACTTAACACCTAAAATCTAACACCTAAAATCTAACATCTTGCCCTAACCATAAAAACTAAATTGACAGGGTATTAGTACTTAAGCTATCAGCTATCAGCTAATGCGCGTAGCGCAATCGGTGATTTTGAATAAAATAAGCTGAGCCCTGACGGCTGACTGCTGAATACTTACATTAGTACCGCTCCCAATAAGGCTGAAAACCTCGTCGTTTCAGAATATCAACCTCCAGCCGCAGGATGCGATTATCGAGCTTAGGATTAGCTGTCCCTGTAGACTCTTTCTCTTCCGAGTTGAGTCCTTCAAACCGTTGGAGGGCTGTAAACGGAAAATCTTGGGCAACACTTAATTCAGCCAAGTTTTGGCGAGCCGATAAATTCTTGGGCTCCAGTTCTAGTATCTGTTTATAAAACCCCGTTGCCTTAGCATAGTGCTGTTGAGTAAAGCTAATCCCTGCCAACGCTAGTAAGGCACCAATTTGATCAGGATCCCGTTCTAAAATTTCTTCGTAAGCATTGCTAGCTAATCGCAAATCCCTCAATCCCATAGCCAATTCTCCCTGCACAAAGTAGGCATCGATATTATCAGGATTACCGGCAATCCACTCAGCTATTTCAGCTTTAGCTAACTTAGGGTCTCGCTGTGCTAAAACCTGTAGCCGTCGCAATTGTACAGGAGCATTATCTGGTGAGACCTCTAGTAGAGTAATGTACAGGGTTTCTCGTTCTGGGTCAGCAGGCAAAACACCCACCAAACTCAACAATTCCGGCGGTGGATCAATAGAAGGCTGAGTCTGTAGCCATTGATTGAGTACCCCTTCCGCTTCCTCTTGGTCAATACGTTTAGTTTGATATGCTACACTACTGCGCCCCAGCTGGGCTAATAAATCATTGCGATCGCGAGATAGCAGCTGGTCATAGATAACCAGAGCTTTCTGTGGATCACCTTGGGCAATGTGGATTCCCGCTAACCCCCGCAAAGCACCATAGAATAAATTATTATTTGGGTTACTCTGAATAATTCTCTGATACCGCTGGATAGTGGCATCGAGATTTCCCTGGCGACGGTCAATCTCTGCTAGCAATAATTCCGTACTCTGGTCCGATTCACCAGTAGAGGTTGCCCTGTAACTATCAATCGCACTTATTGCCTGGGCTAGTCGATTCTGCTTTATCAAAATCTGAGCAACACGGAAATTCAAAAACGGTACATCTACCCCTGTAGCCAGCAAATCTTGGTAAACACTCAGCAGTTCTGGGTCAGGAGGGTCTAGACGCAACAAAGCTTGGGCTAAATCTCGCTGCTGAGCTGGTTCACTAGGTAGGGTTTGGGTTATCTCAAGCAACCGCTGTCGCCGTTGAGTTCGGGATAACTGACCCAATTTACTTTCTAGAATAATCTGCTTCACCAACAAGCTTTGGTTATTCGACTTCACCAACAAGCTTTGGTTATTCGACTGCTCCTCGGTCAACTGCTGATAAAGCTCTAGAGCTGATGCCCACTGGGTTGGTACCTCACTCATCACATCAGCCACTTCCCTGACTAAAGCAGAAGATGGCTTTGATGTTGAGGCCAGTACCTGACGGTAGAGAGTAACCGCGTCTTCGGTTAGGTCAGAGCGACCCTCACGACGACCAATTTCTGAAAGGGCCCGGGCTAAGGGTAAAGCCGCTTCATCCCTCCCTCGCAACGGTTCTAGGACAGACAAAGCTTCTGTGAGTTGCCCAGAGGCTTGATAAGCTTTAGCTAAATCAGCCCGTAGATAGCTATCATTGCCATAGAATTGGGAAAATTGATTGAGCTGGGCTTCCAGTACCTCTACCGCCTGAGCAGGATTGCCAGTTTCTCGTAGAGCCAGAGCATAGGCTCCCGCTGCATTTCCCGGAATTGGCTTACCGCTAGCTTGGTAACGATCAAATAGCTCCAGCCCTTGCTGATAGTCACCACTATAGGTATAGATTTGAGCAGCACCAAGAATGATTTCTGGTGTAGGATTGCTCTCCAGCACAATTTGATAATCAGCTAGGGCTTCCGGAAAACGACCTTGGTAGCCCAGCAGTAAAGCCCGCTGAGCAAGAGCAGCAGTATCATTAGGACTTAGGTTTAATAAAGTCGTTAGGGCTTCAATCCCATCCGGCTGCCATTCAGGACGATAACCTCCCAATTCTCCTACCACTTCCAGAGCCTCTTTATTGTTTGGGTCGATGGCTAGGACTTGTTGATAAGCAGCCCAAGCATCTGCATCTCGCCCTGCTCGCTGATACGCTATCGCTAGACCTAACCTCCCTTCCTTCGATTGGG
>NZ_JAAHGN010000590.1:0-4662 GCF_010672485.1 Moorena sp. SIO2C4
TAAGGTAAGGAACTCGAAGCAATGTAATCGTAAGTATTTAGCTATCAGCTATCAGCTATTGAATAAAACGTAAGCATTGGTTTAATCTCAGTGAAGTCACAGGCTGGAAGCCTGTGCCACAAAGCTGACCGCTGACCGCTGATCCCTGTTCGCGTAGCGTG
Source organism: Moorena sp. SIO2C4 (assembly GCF_010672485.1). Classification (NCBI taxonomy): domain Bacteria; kingdom Bacillati; phylum Cyanobacteriota; class Cyanophyceae; order Coleofasciculales; family Coleofasciculaceae; genus Moorena; species Moorena sp. SIO2C4. Next base: position 162 of record NZ_JAAHGN010000590.1, read on the forward strand.
CGCGTAGCGCATTAGCTGAATACTTACAATATTACTCCTACTGTTGTTGCTCCTGCTCATTTTCTGGTTTTAGCTCCTGTTCTTTATCCTGTGTTTGCTGCTGCTCATCTTCTTGTTTTTCCTCCTGTTTGCCCTCCTCTTCTTCCTTCTGTTTTTCCTCATACTCTTTCAGGAGTTGAGCAACTCGCTTCTGAATCTCTAGGTGCTTTTCTACACCTTCATAAGTATAACGGTTATAACCATTACTGTCGATTATAGCTTCTAAATTATTAATCCGTTCTTTAGTTTCTGGGTGGGTTGAAAGCCAAGGAAATAATGGTTTTGGTCCACCTTGATCATGGAGGGTAATCATCAAATTGCGCAATCCATCTGCTGCATAGCCACTAGCAGTAAGAATTTTATTTCCTAAATCATCAGCCTGACGTTCCATATTTCGGCTGTAGTTAAGTACAATTAAATTAGCAGCAGTGCCACCATAGGGAATAAATTGGGCAATGTTAGCGGTCAAGTTACCTTGAGTGACTAACTGGAAACCGTGGGATAAGACAGCATGGGATAGTTCGTGAGCCAGTAAACCAGCTAATTCTGCTTCGGACTTGGTTTTTAGGATAGCCCCAGCGTTGATAAATATTTTACCTCCTGGTAGAGCAAAAGCATTGAGTTGGTCATCCATGACTACATAAAACTCGTAGTTAAACTCATCGCGACCTGTTACCTTGGTAAGTTTATTGCCTATCTCGCGCACATACTCCAACACTTCTTCGTCTTCTAGCATCGGTAATTGCTTTTGTGCTTGCTTAGCAATTCTTTTCCCAATCCCTGATTCTCCCTGGAGCATTAATACAGTTGACTCTATTGCCGATAGCGGACCAAAAAGATTGCCAGTAAAAACATAACCTAATGTTCCAGTAATCACATTCATTATTGTATTACCGGTCATTTCATTCCGGAGATGGGAAATGTGGCGGTCTAGATGTTGATCAGCGAGCTGGAGAAACTCTTCCGATTGAGGATGCTCAGTATTAAACAGGGCAAATTCACGAGCTACCAGAGATGCTTCAAACCAATTTTCTGATTCTGCTAGCATTGCCATGGTTACCTTGATTAATTCCGGCTCATGGGGATATAGATTTTTAGCTTGCTTTAAAACTAATAAGCCTTCATCAAGCCGCTCATAATCTTTTAGAGCTTGAGCGTAGCGTATATGACCGGGAATAAATTCTGGTTGCTGCTCTACTAAAAACTTGAGGGGAATCAGAATTTTACTTTCTAAATTCTTTTCTAACCCTGACTCATAGTTACGCCAATACACTCCCCCAGCAGGAGAGAGTTGAGCGGTGTCGTAAATTGCCTCCGGTAGTTCTTGAACTGGTTCTGGAGTATCAAAAGGATTCTTTGCTTCACGATATAACTGTTCAGCAGCAATTATATCTCCACTTAGATAAAGTCTATCGGCTTCAATAAGTTTCTGCTGTTTTGCCAGTTCTTCTGGGCTAAGTTCTTCAGCTTCTGCTTCCAGGTCTTTTTCTTCAGCGTCTTCAGCAGTTGTGCTTTCTTCTTTCTCTACCTCTGTATCCGAAGTTTCTGTATCGAAAGTTTCTGTATCCAAAGCCTCTGTATCCAAAGCCTCTGTATCCAAAGCTTCTGTATCCAAAGCTTCTGTATCCAAAGCTTCTGTATCTTTGGTATCTGAGTCTATTGTAGGTACAGTTGTCGTAGAAGTGTCTGTTTCTGGAAGTTCCCTATCCACTAAGATATCTGGCTGCTCGGTGTCTTCAGTGGAATTATCCGGTAATGGCACTTCTATATCTATAGGATTTATAGGTATAGGTATACCAGTATCCGAAGTTTCGGTAGGGGCATCGGTAGTCGGTGCTTCAGTCTCAGATATATCCTCTGACCTAAGGACTTCAGTATCCTCTGACATGTCAGAAACCTCAGTAGCCCCTAAATGTGAGACAGTTAGAGGTTCACTACTGTGTTGGATTGGTTCCGATTCCCCGATTTTAGGAGACTCAGCTAAGGCAGTTGAGGCTTCACCCGCCATTAGGATTCCTGACAAAATTAGCACTAAATTTCCAAAACGTTTCATAATTAAATGGTCGCTAATGACTAGAACGGGATATTGATAAAACTAGAAACTAGACTTCTTACAGAAGTAGAAAACTTCGGATATCTGATCTCGGAAGGATTATGGAGACTACTTTTGGACTTTGGCAAGAGGTCTAATATACCCAAGCTTAGATCAGGTGATAGGGTAATAGAGTTATCGGGTGATAGGTAAGCCTCTCACCACTTGTTATTGTTCACAAATGAATTACGATTGGTAGATAGTATAAATATACGTTATTTTACTGATTACCGATACACATAATTGCGCTATGTTCATCAAATGAAATATAAGCATTCAGCAGTCAGCTGTCAGCCGTGAGCTAAAGGCTCACGCTGCGCGAACAGCAGATTGAACTCAGATTAAACGAATGGTTGCTTGTTTTATTCAAAACCTTTTGTCGTAGCTTGCCCAAGCGGCCATAAGCTAATAGCACCATCTGTAGCACCATCTGTCGCCCATTAGCACCTCAAGTAACACCTCAAGTAGCCCATTAGCTGATAGCTTAGACTGTTACTAACCTTAGGCTGGGTGCATCTCAATGGATGAAATTAGGAAAAAATTATTATAATAAAATTCCCACACTTCCCACACTCCCCACACTCCCCTTCTTTTTGACAAATATGAGATGTACCCTTATCGGTAGTGTTTCTAGTCCAGTAGTTATGGATAAATAGTAATTATAGTTACCAATTCCCAATTCCCAATTCCCAATTCCCCTAGCTTGACAATCCCCATGGTCCCGAACAAGATATTAGTTATCTGATTCTAACTAGTCTATCAGTAATTTCTCAGATTGTTCTGTCAAACTGATAATCAGTAATATTAATATAAATATTCCTACAAAGACTGATGAAGTTCCCCAGCCGTTTGCTGGAAAAATTCTTGAATAACTCCTACCTAAAGCTTGATTTACGTTCCCTACGGGTAAGACTAACCTTAGGAATTGCCGCTGTTTCAGCCTTAGGTATGGGCAGTTTGGCAATTTGGACCAGCTGGAAAATGCAGCATATTCTGGTTTCCACTCACAAACAGAGTATTAGTTATATTGCAGAGCGCTTCCCCCAGGATGTGGAAATCTATAGCGATATGGTTACCCCGGAAACCGGGATGCAAAAGGCAATTGATAAACTCAGCAATAGTAACACCCTACTCTGGGTAAAGCATCCCAACAATGGTATTGTTGCTCAATCTGAAGCCCTAGAGGTTATGGACACTCTGACTTCTCCAAAGTATTTGTCACGGATACCGCCCATGCCAGAAGTCTTGGAAGTAAATGGAAGTTACTGGGTGGTTTGCGGCACTACTTTGGAAGTTAAGCAAGCCAATCTCGGTAAGTTTTACATTGCCCAAGACATTACTAGTGATCAACAGATGTTTTTGCAGCTGATCCGGAGTCTGGGGATTGCTACAGCACTGGCTATTGGAGGGATGTGTATTGCGATCGCATTCTATATTAAGCGATCGCTCCAACCACTACAGTTGATGAGTCAGCTAACTGAGAGTATTTCTGCTGATGATTTGGGGGATGTGCAAATACAGCTCGATAATGCTCCCACTGAAGTCAGAGAATTGGCACAAACCTTTGACGAAATGCTAGTGCGTCTGAATGAAGCCTTAGAAAATCAACGGCAATTTGTTAGCAATGTATCCCATGAATTGCGCACTCCTTTAACCTTAGTCTCTGGCTACGTCCAAAGTACCTTACGTCGCGGTGCTAATTTGAGTCCACCTCAGCGCGAAGCCCTAGAAATTGCTTCTTCAGAAGCTGACCGCACTGTGCAAATGTTGCAGGATTTACTGGATTTGGCACGAGCGGATAGTGGTCATATACACTTCAATCTAGAATCCTTTGTCCTAGATGAGTTGGTCGAAGAGGTGGCTGAGATGGCAAGACAATATACTAAGCGAGTTATTAAGGTTGAGTGTATTAAACCTGGAATTTGGGTCAAAGGTGATATCAATCGCCTCAAACAAGTCCTACTGAATTTGATTGATAATGCCGTAAAATACTCTAGTGTCGATAAACCAGTCACTGTTAAGTTAACTCAGGTGGATGGCCGTGGCAGAATTGAGGTCTGTGATCGTGGTATTGGTATTCCTTTAAAACAACAAGCCCGTATTTTTGACCGCTTCTATCGGGTCGATGAAACTAGAACTCGTTCTACCGGTGGCGCGGGTTTGGGTCTATCCATTGTCAAGACTTTGGTCGAGGGGATGGGGGGGAGTGTGAAAGTGCGATCGCAGTTAAACAAAGGAAGTATATTTACGGTTTGCTTACCGTTACAGTGGTAGGGAATACTGCCGGGCATCAGGATTTTGGTATCACTATTTTATTATCGGTAGGGTTTTCCAGGAGATGTTGCTATTCTACTATGGCAAGAGACAAGA
>NZ_JAAHGN010000591.1:0-4657 GCF_010672485.1 Moorena sp. SIO2C4
TTGTTGGTAAGAAGCCCACACTGAACCTGTAAAGGTCAGTGTGGGAGTATGTCACGTTAGTGCAGTCCTGATATTGAAGGGAATACTGTATACTGCTCAAGGGGAATTGGATAAAGCGCTAGAAACCCTGAAGCTTGGGTTAGCCATTTCTAAACCAACTCGGAGTCGGAGATTAGAACAGAATATCCAGTTTGAGACTGGAAGGATTGACAACAAAAAAGGAGAGTATCTCCAAGCCCTAGAGGTTTACCAGCAATCCCTAGCAATTTGCAGAGAATTGGGGAAACGTAAGCTGGAAGGAATTGCGCTGAATACTATTGGCTTGGTTTACGATAAACAGAAAAACTATGACCAAGCCATTGATTATTATCAGCAAGCTTTAGCTATTCACCGGGAAGTTAAGAATCATGCTGGGGAAAGCACCACCCTTGTTAATCTTGGTCAGGTTTATGAAAAACAGGGAAAGTCTCAGGAATCGAGAGACTATTATCAACAAGCTTTAGCTATTTCCCAAACCATTGAAAATCTGACTGTAAAAGGTCTAAATTTTATGGAAATTGGGGTAGATTATTTTAAACTTGGCAAGGCTGACCAAGCTATAGACTACTACCAACAAGCCTTAGATATTTTTCGAGAACTTAAAAATTACCCCCATCAAGTCAATATCCTGAGAGTGCTTGGAGTAGCTCAAATTAGACAATGCAACTATGACCAAGCCCTGGAGTATTATCAGCAACTCCTAGCCATTGCCCGACCAATCAAAGACTCCTCTCAAGAAACAATCGCGCTCAATTTTATTGGGCAAATTTACAACTATCATGGAAAGTATGACCAAGCTCTAGATTCCTACCAGCAAGCCTTGACCATTAGTAAAAAAAATGATGACCAGAAAACTAGTGCAACCCTCCTCAATAATCTTGGGGGAGTTTACAACAATTGGAGAAAGTACAACCAAGCTTTAGATTACTACCAGCAAGCCTTAACCATTAGCAAAAGGTTAAACGACTCGATCACAATTGCGACTACACTCAACAACATTGGCTCGATATATCAGAAGCAACGGAAGTATCCCCAAGCTCTAGACTATTATCAGCAAGCTTTAGGGATTAACCAAGAGTTGGGGGATCTTGGTCGTGTACGTGTTGCTACTAACCTCAATAATATTGCCTCAGTGTACCAGAATCAGGGTGAGTATGACCGAGCCTTAGACTACTACGAGCAAGCTTTAGCGATTGCTGAAGACCTAGGCGATCGCTCAGGGTAAAGTACTACCGTCAATAATATTGGGTAAATCATTACGTCTAGTGGTGCGTTACGGGGCGGACTATCCCAACCCTGGCTACGAAGCGAACAATAAGGGCAAGTCCGCCCCTAACTCACCCTACGCACTAACCTTGGCCTATTGGCCACGCGATCGCGTTCAACCTTGGCCTTTGGCCACGCGATCGCGTTCAACCTTCAACCTGCTAACCTTCAACCTACTCCCTACTCCCTCACCCAATTTAAAACTTCCATAGTAAAATCTGCATAAAACTGCCACGACCTAAGGATATATAGTAAGAAACTACCAAGTGGCTGATTTTTCGATGGGTACTTACTCTACTATTCCTGTATTCTGTCTCAAGCTCGCTAGTGCTACCTTACTGTGTCTGCTCTCACCGATCTTAGCTCCAGAAAATCTGGGAGTTGCTCCAGCAGTGGCACAAACCAATCCAGACCAAGCCACTCAAGCGGAACAGTTATTCGATCGGGCAAGGTCAGAGTTTGTTAAAGGTCAGTTGCCTCAAGCCAAGGAGAGTTATCAACAACTATTGACGATTTATCGGGAATTGGGAAACTCTACAGGTGTTGCTCAAGCTCTTAATGGCCTTGGACAGGTTTACAATCTCTTATCTCAACAAAGCAAAGCTCTGGAAGTATTGCAAGAAGCTCTGAAAATTCAGCAAGGTAATGGAGACCGTAAGGGTGAAGGGGAAACCTTGACCCATATCGGAACAGTTTATTCAAGTCAGGAAGACTATGCTAAAGCTCTAGAGTTGTTGGAGCAAGCTCTAAGCATTAACCAAGAAGTAGGTAATCAGCTTGGGATTGGTTATGCACTGGTTAATCTTGGCTCAGTTTACTCCTCCCAAGGAGAGTATGACAAAGCGTTAGATAGGTTACAGCAAGGTTTGAGTATTATCAAAGAAGTAGCTAAGACTGAGAAAAGCGTACGCATTTTAGCACGCTACTATCAAGCGGAAACTTTGATTGTATTCAGCTCAGCTTACATCAGGTCAGGGAAATTGAACCAAGCTTGGGAATTTGTGGAGCAAGCTCATGCTTTGAGTCGAGAAGAGGGTTATGGATTAGGAGAAGGTGCAGCCCTGACCTTGAAGGGAGCACTCTATACCGCTCAAGGGGAATTGGATAAAGGGCTAGAAACCCTGGAGCTTGGGTTAGCCATTACTAAAGCAAGCGGTAGTCGGGGATTAGAACAGGATATCCTGTTTGTGATTGGAGGGATTTACAACCAGAAAGGAGAGTATCTCAAAGCCCTAGAGGTTTACCAGCAATCCTTAGCGATTCGGCGAGAATTGGGTAAACGTAAGCTGGAAGGGATTGTGCTCAATAATATTGGCTTAGTTTACTATAAACAGGAACAGTATGACCAAGCCATAAACTATTATCAGCAAGCTTTAGCTATTCACAGAGAACTGAAGAATCAACTTCAGGAATGGAAAACCCTTGTTAATATTGGACAAGTTTACTACAAACAGGGAAAGTATCAGCAAACCATAAACTATTACCAACGAGCCTTAGCTATTTCCAAAAAAATTGAAAATCCTACGGGAAAAGGTGCAAATCTTTGGGGGATTGGGCAAGCTTATTATGCATGGGGTAAGCCTGGCCAAGCCATAGACTACTATCAACAAGCCTTAGTTATTTTTCGAAAAATTAAAAATTACTCCCATCAAGTAAATATCCTGGGAGCGCTTGGACTAGCTCAAATCAGACAAGGAAACTATGAGAAAGCCCGGGATTCTTATCAGCAAGTCCTAGCCCTTGCCCGACAAATCAAAGACCGCTCTGAAGAAATAACTGCTCTCAATTTTATTGGGCAAGTTTACGAATCTCAGGGAAAGTATGACCAAGCTCTAGATTACTACCAGCAAGGCTTGGTTATTGCTAAAAAAATTAATGATAAAAAAAGTACTGGAACCCTCTTCAATAATATTGGGTTAGTTTACAGTAATTGGGGAAATTACAAGCAAGCCCTAGATTACTACCAGCAAGGCTTAGCCATTAGCAAAAGCTTAAACGACTCCATAGGAATTGCGACTAAACTCAACAACATTGGCTCGATATATGAAAAACAAGGGAAGTATAGTCAAGCTCTAGACTATTATCAGCAAGCTTTAGCCATTAACCAAAAGTTGGGCGATCTCGCTCGTGTACGTGTTGCTCCTAACCTCAATAATATTGGGTCAGTTTACCATAGTCAGGGTAAGTATGACAGAGCTTTAGAATACTACCAGCAAGCTTTAGTGATTCACCAAGACCTAAGCGAGCGCTCAGGGGAAGGTACTACCCTTAATAATATTGGAGAAGTTTACAAAAGTCAGGGTGAGTATGACCGAGCTTTAGAATACTACCAGCAAGCTTTAGCGATTTATAAAGACATTGGTGTAGGCTCTCAGAAAGCTACTACCCTCAATAATATTGGGGGAGTTTACCATAGTAAGGGTGAGTATGACCGAGCTTTAGAATACTACCAGCAAACTTTAGTTATTTATCAAGACCTAAGCGAACGTTCAGGGGAAGGTACTACCCTTAATAATATTGGGTTAGTTTACGATAGTCAGGGTGAGTATGACCGAGCCAATGAATACTACCAGCAAGCTTTAGTGATTCACCAAGATATTGGTGAGCGCTCAGGGGAAGCTACTACCCTAAATAATATTGGGGCAGTTTACTATGCTCGGGGTAAGTATGCTCAAGCAAAAGAATACTTCCAGCAATCTCTAGTCATTCGTAAAGACATTGGCGAGCGCTCAGGGGAAGCTAATAGCCTCAATAATATTGGGGCAGTTTACAAAAGTCAGGGTGAGTATGACCGAGCCAATGATTACTACCAGCAAGCTTTAGTTATTTATCAAGACATTGGTGAGCGCTTAGGGGAAGGTACTACCCTCAATAATATTGGCTCAGTTTACGATAATCAGGGTGAGTATGACCAAGCTAGTGAATACTACCAGCAATCTCTAGGGATTCGTCAAGACTTGGGGGATCGCTCAGGAGAAAGTACTACCCTAAATAATATTGGGAGAGTTTACAATGCTCGGGGTGAGTATGCTCAAGCACAAGAATACTTCCAGCAATCTCTAGCTATTTCCCAAAACATTGGCGTACGCTCCCTACAAGCCACTACTCTAGACAACATAGGAACAGTTTACAGTAACTGGGGAGACTATACCAAAGCCTTAAACTATCATCAGCAATCTCTAGAAATTAGCCAAGACATTGGTGACAACCAGGGAGTTGGCACGACTCTCAACAATATCGGAACAGTTTATGGTGACCAAGGGGAGTATGACCGAGCTAATGAATACTTCCAGCAAGCTCTAGCTATTCAACAAGAAATAGGTGATCCCTCAGGGGAAGCTACTACCCTGGA
>NZ_JAAHGN010000592.1:0-4654 GCF_010672485.1 Moorena sp. SIO2C4
GCTCAGTATCTTTCACTGTCTTGATGCAGTCGCTCATGGGGGAAACCACGGCAGTTGCTCATGGGGGGAACCACGGCAGTCGCTCATGGGGGAAACCCCCAAGACCGCGCTGCCTCCCCAAGACCGCACTGCCTCCCCAAGACCGCGCTGCATCGCTATATTTGGGGCGGCATTTATTTCTTCTTTGGATTGTTCGTATTTCGTATATATTTCGATTTTTCGAGATATATAATCCAGATGCGTCCTTCATTATGTATTAATGAACCTTTCCGAGGAGATGCATGTGATACTTGGATAATTTTCTTCACTATCGCCATGCATATATTTCTACTTGGGTTTGGAATTGTTAATATAATGGCAGGATTCTTCTATCAGCGAGCCAAGCCAAATACTGCTAACTGGATTGCGGCATGTGTGAATCTGTTGAGTTTACCAATTGGTACAGCATTAGGAATATATAGTCTGTTGAAACTAAATAATTATTTAAAAGAATTACAGGAATCTCAACAATAAAAATTGAATAAGCTGTGTCAGTCTTTGAATGAATAGGAGTAGAGTGGGCATCCTGCCCGACCCAAGAGATCAAGGGACAGGCAAGATGCCTATTCCACCGGTCGCAGCTCTCCCTACTCCCTACGGTGCGCGCCTCCTAGGGCGAGTAAATCGCCCTTGGGTCGCACCGCTCCCTACTCCCTGTGATAAATGCTATGAGCAATTATCACAGCGATCGCATCTAAAGCCAACTGCTTCCTGAGTAAAACCAAATGCCTTTAGTAAAAATTGCCAACGACACTGGCGAGTTTTCAGGTATTGATTCATCTGAGACTGGGCTTGCTGTTGGATATTACTAACCTGTGCTAGGGAGGAAGATTTTTGAGACCGGTGTTGCCGGTAATGGAATGGATCAATCCATTCTAGTTGACCAGCACTATCGAGGAGTGCTAAGGCTATGGCACCATTGGGAAACTCTTTGGCTACTTTGGCTACTTCTCCCTGGGCTGGTAATTGCTTTGCTAACTGTTGAGCCTGTTGGTATTGCGATCGCATTTGATGGGCAAAAAATTCTTGTCGTTGCTTATCCTCTGGATTGAACCATCCCGTTGGTTCACTGACTAAGGTCAAAGCATCCGCTGGTTTACCATCCCTGCCGCCACGACCTACTTCCTGAATATATTCCGATAAGAGTAAAGGTGCTTGGAAATGCACCACCCAGCGTACATCTGGCTTATTAATCCCCATGCCAAAGGCACAGGTACATACCACAAATTGGGTCTGACCACTAATCCAGCTGGCTTCAATTTTCCGACGCTCCTGAGCACCCAAGCCAGCGTGGTAAGCTGCGGTGGAATATCCCAAGGAAGTAAACCATTGCGCTAACACTTCACTATCTTTTCGGGAACGCACATAGACTAAACCAGCTTGTTTAGGTCTGGCTTTAATATAGTTCAATACTCGTTGGCGACGTCCTTTGGGAGTCCAGACGGTTTGCACCTGGAGGTTAAGATTGTCTCGATAGGGGCTAATTAAAAATGTTTGGGGTTGTTGCAGTTGCAAGACTTTGCGGATGGTTTGTTGAGCCTTGGGGTCAGCGGTAGCAGTAAAGGATGCGATCGCAATTTTTGTTCCCTTGGGCTTACACTTGAGAAGTGCTGGTCTTACTGCTCCCAAACGGCGATAAGCAGGTCTAAAGGTATCACCCCATTGAACCAAACAATGGGCTTCATCTAAAATCAATCCATTAATCTGAAGCTGTGGCTGACACAACCGTTTCCACACTGCTGCACTGAGTAGGGTTTCTGGGGATAAGTAGAGCAATCGCAGTTGCTGCTTTTCTAGAGCTTGAAGGGTTTGTTGCCGTTGGTAGCGAGGTAATTCACTATGTAACAGAGCAGCAGGTAATTTGCGATCGCGCAATTCCTGCACCTGATTTTCCATCAATGCTACCAGTGGAGAAATCACTAATGTTAATCCAGTTTGTAGTAACGCTGGTAGTTGAAAACAAATCGACTTACCACCACCAGTAGGCAAAATAATTAAAGCATCCCGTTGTTCTAAAATCATCCGAATAATTTCACCTTGGGGGGGTCGAAAATCCTCGTAACCCCAGAATTGTTTCAACGCTGCACGAACATCATCCCATTGATTATTACTGGATTGATTAGTATTAGTATTATTGCTAGTATTTTTACTACTATTTTTAACAACCATCCTGCTTCACTCCCGTTGATTCCTTCCGTTGATTCCTTGTCTTGATGCAATAGCGAGTGGGGGAAACCCCCTTTGGCCAACTGCATCGCTTTAAGCTTAGATAAATGCTCACCGGTTATACACTAGAATATCAACGGATTTTGCTAGGATGATTACTGAAACGATGTCCGTGAGATTCCCTAGGAAAGACATTGACTAACCACTCTACCTCATAAACTGCTAAAACCATGAGATTCATTAGTCCCAAAACTGACTTTGCTTTCAAGAAAATCTTTGGCTCAGATCAAAGTAAGGATATTCTGATTTCCTTCCTTAATGCCATGATCTACTCTGGGGAGTCGGTAATCCAGGATTTAGAAATCCTTGACCCCTACAGTGCCGGGGATGTAGTGGAGTTAAAAGACACTTATCTAGACATTAAGGCAGTATTAGAGGATCAAACAACTGTGCTGATTGAAATGCAAATCTGGAATGTAGAGGCTTTCGAGAAGCGAGTGGTCTATAACTTGTGCAAAACCTATGGTAATCAACTAAAATCGGGACAAGGATATTTCGATCTCAATCCAGTCATTGCGTTAACCATCACGGATTTTAAGTTATTCCCATCAACCGAGAAAGTAATTAGCTGTTTTTACTTTCAAGAAAAAGAAGAGCACTTCGCTTATCAGGAAAATGAATTAAAGCTGGTGTTTGTAGAACTTCCCAAATTTAATAAACAACTGGAAGAGTTAGAAAGTGTGATAGATAAGTGGATATATTTTATCAAAGAAGCGCCCAGCTTAGAAATTATTCCTGATAATCTCAGGGAAATACCACAGCTAGAAAAAGCGTTAACTATAGCGAATCAAGCGGGGTTGAGTGTGTCAGAATTGGAAAAACTCCGCAAGCAGGAGATGGTGTTGGAGGACACGCGCGGTGCATTGAGTCTAGCTCAACGGGAAGGAATAGAACAGGGAATAATACAGGGACGAGAAGAAGGGGAAAGAAGGGTAATATTGCGACAGCTTGAGCGCCGTTTTGGCAAACTAACCAGTGATGATATCGCATTAATCGAAGCCTTGACGAATCAAGAGCTAGAGCGTTTATCAGAAGCCATCTGGGATTTTAAAACCAGTGAAGACTTACTCAACTGGCTCCAAGATAACTCTAACTAAAATCACAGCTAATATCATAACTTGACTCCATAAACAAGATCCAGGTGCGATCAATTTTTTAACTGGGATTCACTAAACTGTCTGAGATAGTGTTAAGTTTGAACAATTTGCCTTGGCTTACGATAATATCTGTAAATACCTAGCAGAAGAATACCCATCGGAGTTTTTTTACTGGCTATTGGGTGAAGAACCTCGCGATATTCAGGTACTTAAAACCGAATTAAGTGCTGAACCCATTCAAGCTGATGCTCTGAGTTTACTCCAAAGTACTAACCAAATTCTGCATCTAGAATTTCAAACCCTACCCCAATCCGAGCCACCATTAGCATTTCGGATGTTGGACTATTGGGTCAGATTACAACGTAAGTACCGATGTCGGATTGAACAGGTAGTGATTTTTCTAAAGTCTACGACCTCAGATCTGGTATTTACTAATGAGTTTAGGGATACTAACACCTGGCACCGTTATCGAGTAATTCGCTTGTGGGAGCAAGACCCTCAACCACTGTTAGCCAATCGGGCTTTGTTACCCTTGGCCACTTTAGCCAGGAGTAATAGCCCGAATCGATTGTTAGAGCAAGTGGTTGCTCAAGTGGATAAAATTGAAGAAAAACCATTACGGGGAAACCTAGCCGCCTGTGTGGATGTGTTGGCTGGTTTACGGTTTGATCAAGATTTAGTTCGTCGATTGTTAAGGGAGGAAGTTATGGAAGAATCAGTCACCTATCAAGATATTATCCAAAAGGGAGTCCAAAAGGGAATCCAGCGCGGAAAGCAGGAGGAAGCAGTATTAATTGTGATGCGTTTGCTAACCCTGAGGTTAGGTTTAATTGACCCTGTGCTCCAACAGCGGATTGAGGGATTATCGATTACTCGATTGGAGGAATTGAGTGAAGCGTTGTTGGATTTTGAGACAGCAACGGATTTAGCGGTTTGGTTAGATCAGTGCTGAGATTTAACTGTCAGTGTTCACCAGGATTTTTGGTGGGAAGATGATTTTGATAAGACCTGATCTAATCAGGTCTTTTTTAGATCTTATCTAAATCATTAGTGCTGGGGTATCATAGCTTGACTCCATAAACAAGATCCAGGTGCGATCAATTTTTTAACTGGGATTCACTACACTGTCTTGATGCAGTCGCTCATGGGGGAAACCCCCAAGACCGCGCTGCATCGCTGTCTGAGATAGTATTAAATTTGAACAATTTGCCTTGGCTTACGATAATATCTGTAAATACTTAGCAGAAGAATACCCATCAGAGTTTTTTCAGTGGGTATTGGGTGAAGAACCT
>NZ_JAAHGN010000593.1:0-4653 GCF_010672485.1 Moorena sp. SIO2C4
CAAAACACGGAAAAAAAACGACCGCTCCGGACAAGATGGAAACCCGTTCTAGAGGTACCAATGACAATGGTTCCTATAATGAGGAGCCGTATGATGCGAAAGTATCACGTACGGTTCTGAAGACGAGTCGGTGGGGCGACTCACCGGCTTAGTTTAATTGTAGGACAAAAAGAGCTGTATCGTCATAATACTTGGCTTAGAGCTGAGTATCCCTTTGTAAAAGACTTGAACTCTCACGCATGTCAAGCTTCGGTCGAAAGAGCTTATAGCTCAATCGCTAGATTTTACGATAAATGCAAAAAGAAAGCCCCCGGTAAAAAGGGATATCCCAAGTTCAAAAATTTCTCCCGATTCGGCGTAGCCGACGCTGCGCGAACAGTTGAATACAAGACATCAGGGTGGAAATTATCAGGGGATGCTAAGTCGATAAACTTCTTAGACAAGAAAGGTATCGGGAAACTGAAACTGAAAGGGACTTGGGAGTTGTGGCGTTACGATTCGGCAAAGCCGACGCTACGGAAAAGCTAACCCGCGCGGGTTAGATTGGTTCGCCGTGCAGATGGCTATTATGTTCAGTTGTGTATAAAGGAATCTCTAGAACCTTCTCATAAAAATCTAGATAGCAGGAAACCCCGTGTCTTTAGACCGGGGAGGAATGCTCACAGTGGCTAAAGCCACCTAAGAGAAACTATCCATGATGAGGATCATTAATGTATCTTTGGATAGTTTCAATGCTAACCTTACCTGCCGTTGAGAAGAAATAACTGTTAGTCCAAAGAGATGGAAGTTTCTTTAGATCAGGAAACTCTTTTCTTAGGTAGTTGGCGCTTCTCCCTTTGAAAGCCCTTACGACTTGATATATCGCATCTGTGGGATTGATTTCGACGAATAAATGGATCTGGTCTGGTGCTACTTCAAGAACTTTGATATTCCAATTTTTATCTAGAGCTATCTCAGCGAATATTTCGTAAATTATATCTCGAATTTTATCCACAAGTACTTTTTTGCTTTTCGGGAACCATACAAGGTTAACAGTACAAATACCCACTGCGTGATTGTAATGCCTATATCCAAAACTATTCTTTATCAATTTATTTGACTTCCGGACTTGCTGTTGTTATTAATGTAGTTTTTTATAAAAATAACGACAACTTAATATGAGATCGATAATGGCTAAAACCAATAAACAGATAGGGGTGCAGCAAATAAATATTGTTGCACCTAGATCAAGAGACAGAAGCGATGGTTGAGTATCTTTGCCGCCAATCAGGCAAGCTCTACAATATGGGGGTTTACTCTGCCCGGCAAATCTTCTTTAAGACAGGCCGATTGCTGACAGGTAAATTCGACTTGATATACGAAGAAAGCATAGGAAAAAACTTAATAGCTAAGTCGCTTCCTTCAACACCAGCACAACAAACGTTATTAAGCGTAACTGAAAGCTTTAAAGGCTACAATAAACTAAGAGATATTTGGTTCAATGGGCAATTACAAAGCAAACCAAAACCTCCTGGATATCTCAAAGGAGCGAAACTGTTCAAGGTAAGTTACCCTAACTCGGGCGGCCAGAAGCCCAAGGTTATAAATGGTAATCTCAGATTTGCCCTTGGGCTGACTGTAAAAAGGTGGTTTGACATTAAATATTTTGAAATTCATTTCCCTACTAACCTAGAGGGTATAAAAATAAAGGAATGGACTATTTTGCCCAAAAATGGAGCTTTCTACTTAGAGATTTCCTATGAGCTTCTTGAATGGTACAAAGGCACGCAATTAAACAATAAATAAGCCCTTTCTATAGATTTCGGAACCGCTGACAATTTAGCAGCCTGTGTTGATACACTAGGGAATTCTTTTCTCGTTGACTCCCGAGCCATTAAGGCTTACAACCAGCTTTGGAATAAGCAAGTATCGACAAGAAAAGAAGGAAAGTCCCAGGACTATTGGGATGAATGGCTTGATCGAGTTACCCGTAAACGGAATCACAGAATTAGAGACGGGATAAACAAGGCAGCTAAACTTATCGTCGATCACTGCTTAAAAAATTCCATTGGCACAATTGTAGTGGGCTGGAATGAAGGCTTTAAAAGTAGGGCAAAAATGGGGATAATAAACAATCAAAAGTTTGTTCAAATTCCTCTTGGAAAGCTCAAAGATAGACTTGAGCAACTATGCCAGATCCATCCCATTCAATTAGAGATAACAGAAGAAGCATACACCAGTAAGGCTAGCTATCTCGACGGAGACTCCCTGCCTGAGTTTGGACAAAAACCGAACGGGTGGAAAGCGTCAGGAAAGCGTCTTAAACGTGGTCTTTACAAAAGTGGTGATGGTTCAATTGTAAATGCCGATTTAAACGGTAGTGCAAACATTCTTAGAAAAGTAGCTAGAAAGCTAGACATTGATCTTAGCCGACGCTCGTTGACGGCCTTTGACGACCGTAGCAAGGATTAGATTGTGGGAGCTACCTCAGTCTAGCCTGTTAGCAGAATCCCCGTCTATGCACGAGCGGGGAGTGTCAAATGCTCCTCCAAAAGCTTTTTAGCCCGAGGCTTATAAATCAGATGGAACAGTGCCTCTAGATAACGCAGCATATCCTCCTGGTTTGCCTTAGACGTATAGTTCCAGAAGCCATAAATCCGTGCTAAGGATAGTAACCGTGTAGTGTGGATTTTCCAGGTATAGGTGCTGTAGACTCGTTCTATGCCCTGATTGGAAATTTCCTCCCAGTACTGGGGATTTTCCTCACACTTAGTCACAAAATCCAGGATTTTCTGAGCCATTTCCTCCTGGTTAGTAGGGTTAATCAGGATACCATTGACCTTATCCTGAATAATCTCCAACGGTCCACCAAATTGGGTACCAAAGGTTGGCAAACCAGAAATCATGGATTCCAAAATTGTTAGACCAAAGGCTTCAAATAGCGCTGGCTGCACAAAAATACCATGACGGTCAGCAATCACCCGATACACTTCACCAGAGTCACTCTTTGACAAGCGCACCCCTAACCAGCGGATCTTGCCGTAGAGATTATACTCCTCAATAATCTGGTAAAGCTTGATAATTTCTGCCTTTTCTTCGCTGTCGCTGGAGTCTTCAGTGCGCAAGTTACCCGCAATTAAAATCAAGTTACAGCGTTCCTGCAACTTTCGACTCTTACCAAAGCACTCCGCTAATCCAGTCAGGTTCTTAATTCGGTCAAGACGAGCCATGGAAAAAATCGGGCGCTTGTTAGGATAATCCAGTTTGCCAAAGACCTGGGCCTCGTCGTCTAGGGTAAACAAGAATTCATCCAACCGCTTAATATCACTAGCTACTCGCCCTTGAGTGCGGGTGTAGGGGAAGAAGACGGTTTCATTTACCCCCGGTGGTACTACATTAAACTTCGGAGAGAATAACTCAATGCCATTAATCACATGATACAGGTCTGGCATAGTGAAATTCTGGTAAGACTCATACTGACCCACACTATCAGCAGTACCCACAATCTCCTGATAGGTACTGCTGATAATAAAATTAGCCGCATTCATGGCAATTAAATCAGCAGTAAATTGCAGGGAGAAGTGGTACTGCTGTTCTGAGTCTTGCCAGTACAGGTTACTAAACAGGTATTTGGACTTTTCTAGGGCATGGGCAATATTGCACTGGGTAACTTTCAACCGTCGCGCCAGCAGGAAGGCTACTAGATTGCCATCGGAATAGTTTCCTACAATCAGGTCAGGACGACCTTGGAATTCTGCTAGCAGTTCCTTTTCGGCATCGATGGCGTAGGTTTCTAGGTACGGCCAAATCTCAAACCGAGAAATCCAATCCTGGGTAACTTTGGGATTGAACTCTCGAAACGGTACCCGTAAAATCCAGGCATTTTCTGTACCCTTAATTTTCTCTAACCGTTCATTACACCGAGTTCCATCATTGTTGGGGATTAAGCGGGTGAGAATGATCACCTTAGGCTGAATGTTTAATCCCGCCAGAGTCAGGTTTTCTTGCAACTGCTTTTCTAAACTCTTGGCTTGGTCAAGGACATATACCACTTGACCCCCTGTATCTGGACGCCCTAATACACCTTCTTGTCCAAACCAGCCGTGAACCGATACCAGGACAATCCGGAAAATCATTGGGATGCGGGAGAGGAACTGTTCCAATGCCCTATCATCGGGTTCATCAATCAATTCATCCAGCATTGCCAAGGTTTCCCGCACTCGACTAGCAGTGTTTCCCCAGCCTGGTTCAAAACCCATCTCTTGCAGCTTAAAGCGGAATTTATCATAGGATTCGCTGTCTGGGCGATCGCTTACAAATTCCAAAGCCAACTTCACCTGCTCTGACAGTTGCTGGTGATTGTGAATGCGCTCGTTAATCAGGAGCTGGTTTCCATGGAAATGACGCACTTTCAAGAAACCGTACAACGACTCCAACCACTGCTCAGGGTCTTGAAACAGTTTACTGGAGAGATAGCGGTTTAGGAAGCGGACTCCCTTGCCAATATTCTTGGGATCGCGAATGAGTGGGATGTAGTCATAAAACGGATGAAAATCCAGCTGGAGAACCTCCCCGACCTTGGGGTTGTAGCGATTGACAAAGCGATCGCCTATATCCAGCAGTTCCTCTGGTGTCACCTCTTGCGCCCTCAAGTCTTCAAACAGACGGAAAGCT